>JAWOHJ010000140.1:0-3869 GCA_046485225.1 Lutibacter sp.
GCCTGTCCCACGATGTGTTCGCCTTCTTCCTGCCGTCGTACCGGCGGCACCTGCTGGAGCAGGCTGATTGGCGCGCCGTGTTAGATCGACTCGATCGGCTGCTGACCCATCGTATATTTGGCCCTGTGTTTCTCGCAGCGGCAATGCTGGGACTTTACCAATTTACCCCCTTTTTGCTAGATCTGAATTCAGTAATTCCACTAGTTTTTTGAATTCAAGATTATCGGAGTTGGTTCTTTTTATCTCTATCATATTTCAGGTGTGTTAAAATGACGTACAACGTGTTTTATCCCGGTAAAAATTGCTTATAATCATTAATATTTTCCTAACGAGGCAATATTGTATCAAAATTTATTATGGATTGTCAGCAATTTATATAGGTCTAAATTAAGCAAAATAAGTTTACAGCTGTAGGCATGTTTAAATATATTTTTATCACGTGATTTCGTTCTGATTATTGATTATTAGTCAGGCTGAAATAGCTGCTAAATATAGTTTGTTTTTGCGGCTGTTCTTATGGAAACGGAGCTAAATAGAAACACCATTTTAACAGATTGCTTCTCTCCACTTCGGCACTTCGACTGCGCTCAGTACAAGCAAGCTCAGTGACCAAATCGCAATGACACTTCGATACTTCGATACTTCGACTGCGCTCAGTACAGGCAAGCTCAGTACTGCCTAAAGGCAAAAAATAAATGCTGACTTTATAGGAAGCTTTTGTGGTGTGGAATTGGATACTGGATCACACTATTTACAAAAAAAGACTTAGGCTATAGCCTAAGTCCTTTTTTTGTGTGAGGAACTGTATGAGAAACAGCACGATTACAAATAAGTCATCGTGTTTAAAATTTCTAAACATTGTCTGAATTAATAATTCTGACAATAAATATAGCTGGTAATTAACCCAAGAAACTTAATGTTGAAAACCTATAACCTTTTCACATCTTTTGTTTTAAAATAGCCTAATTTTATTTTAGAGATTTTCCGGCTAAATTTAATTGGTATTGTGTTTTTTAGATAATGAAATATTGAAAGTATAGGTATGTTCATCACGTGGCGTACTTTCACCAGTCGCATAGGTTTCAATAGTCACATTTCCGTCTTTGTTAATAGTCATAACCCTAAACATTGGCGTGTGGTTGGTTTCATCCGGAATTTTGGTGCGTTCCAATGCCGGGATATGAAGATAGTGAACATGCGCAATCTTTTTGGAATGGTTCACCCTGTCCATATCCATATGAAGATCTCCTGAAATTACCACAGCCAGGTTGGGTTGTGAAATTACCTTGTCAATGAATAGTTGGTTACTGATACCTTTATCAGGGTTTTCCGGATATACTCCCTTTTGTGCACCATGCACCACCAATACAACTGGCTTGGGCGCCAAACGTTGAACCTGCTCAAGAATCCATCTTGCGCCGCTGTCATCGAAATCACGGCCATGGTCGGGCGATGCAAATACAAATGCCAGCTTATCGTTATTGATGACGTAACTCGGACTTTTAATATCGCTGTTCCATTTTTGAGCATAGAAAAGATATCGTTCCACCGTACTGCCATGCTCCTCGTTGCCCATTATGGGATAAAAAGGAGCTTCCAGCTTTTGTATCACCTCAGTTGCAGCGTCGTATTGGATTTCTGTACCCTTGTGGGCAACATCGCCAACTCCGATAACGAAATCGATGGGCTGTGTTTTCGCAAGTATGTTGATTTGTTTAACAGCATCATCCGTATGTGGGAATTCCGCGCATGGTTTAGGTTCTCCGTCACCTATAAAAGCTATCCGAAACAATGTGGAATCAACTTCGGTATGTTTTCCGGTAAGTGAAAACTCTAATACTTTTGAACCAACGGTTTCTGCATTGTTTTTGGATTCAACTTTACTTGAATTTCCCTGACATCCTACCAATAAAATTGTTAGAAGAATCGTTGAAAGTTTTAAAAAATTTGTCATAATTATATTTTATTTATTTTTATTATAGGCAATATGTGTTGTTCTTAAATATTGGATGGCATCTTTTTCATCGCCAACCGAGATAATTTCAACCCTGCCTATTCCTTTATAATTTAAAAGCCATAATTTTATAATATCTACCGCTCCCGGGTACTCATTCAATAACATCTCAAAAGTATGAATATTAAAAATGGCTTCGTTAATATTAACTGCCAATAATTTCGAATCCGATTTCCCATCATCCAGCATATTTATAATTCCAACAATTTTTACCTTGGTAATTGATCCACGATCAATTGATGCGCCTAAAACAAATACATCAACCGGGTCGCCATCTCCACCTGACGCATCGGTGAGCAAAGTTTGGGGAACAAAACCGTAATTGGCAGGGTAAGGCAGGTATTTAACTACCCGCAAAGAATCAGGGGTAACCTGCTCCCATGCTATTTTCCCGCTAACTTTATCAACTTCCCATTTTTGGTTGGTGCCTGCCGGAATTTCTATAACAACATTAACCAGTGAATCGGAGGTGAATGGAGCAATATCGTGAAGGAGGTTGACTGAATTATTCACCTTTTTTTCCACGCTGGCTTTGTTACTGCAGGCATTTAGTAAAATAAGCAATACAAATACTGTGAATAATGGCTTCATTTTATGATTAAATTTAAAAACAATAATGCTGAACAGGAACTGCCGTTCAGCATTATTGCCAGTTATTATTTATAGCTCATCTAATTACAATCATTCCTTAAATTAAGGGATTTTGCAATATCTTCCCATGCTATTGCCATCAGGCTTCCATCATTATGTACCGGATAAAAGGCACCATATTTAAAGTCGCCAAATGTTTTTTGAGTAATGGCTATTCCATCAGTATTACGGGTAATTTCACCCCCAAAACCACCAATGTATTCCAAGGTTATGCGATCGAACACCTGGAAGGTATTGTGTATTTTTCCTTGGTCAACCATTAAATAATAGCCAGAGTTATCTTTTTCGCATGGCCACAATACGATTCCTTCAGGTTCAAAGAAGAAGTATTTGTTTGAAATGAGTTGTCCGGTAAAATTACCGTCAAGGTCATAAATCTTTACGTTGCAATACTCTTCATGTTCGTCGGCAATAAGCAACCTGTTATAAACCCTGTCAATAAGAATGGATTCTACTTTATGTAAGATGCCATCGCCGGATGTTGCGCCAAATGCTTTGATATGCTCAGATTTTACTTGATTACTTTCAACTGTGAATTTAAATTGATGAACCCTTTGTCCAAGACTGTCGGCTGGAGGTGTGCTCTCATCAGCCATTTCGTAATTATCGGTAACGTAAAGGTTATATTTCCCATCAAACTTGTCGATGGTAAGACCGTAAGGTACTCGCAAAATCGATTCCCCAAAAGTACCCAGAGGTTTAAGATCAGGAAGGCTAAAAATCTGTATCCTTTGGTTGTCCCTTTCCACAATTACCGCATAGTTATCAATTACAGCAATACCGTTTGGCCTGCTTAGGTCGCCCAAAGCATTTCCTGATTGCCCAAACTGATTGATTTTCTCACCGGTAGAAGCATCGTAAACAATAATAATATTTCCTTCTTTTGCAGTAGCCAACAACCAGTTTTGCCCGTCATCACCGTGCCATAAAGCCGGACTGTCAACATTATTGCTTTCATCACGAAGGGTTGTGAAGGCCTCTTTTATAGCAACAACTTCAGGAAGAACAGAAATAGATTTCTTATTTTTATTTTCTGCTTCACCAGCCGTTTGTTTATTTTGGCAGGATGAAGCCAGAATTATTGTAAGTATGATATAACTTGAAATTTTAAACATAATGTGTACTTTAAAAATTATAAATCTATTTTAACACCCATTTGAAAACGCACATTGTAATATTCAGCCTGCATTAGACGTGAACTGAT
>JAWOHJ010000152.1:0-6088 GCA_046485225.1 Lutibacter sp.
AAAATACATTTCAAGCCAGGATAAAAATAAAGGCAAACGCATTAAGGAATTGCTAAAAGTAGTTGATATGACTGAGTTTTCCCAAACAAAAGTCAAAAACCTGAGCGGCGGCCAAAAACAACGTGTTGCCATCGCCAAAGTGATGGCCAAAAAACCCGAAGTTTTATTGCTCGACGAGCCTTTTAGCCACATCGATAATTTCAGAAAAAACAAGCTGCGCAGAGATCTTTTCAAGTATTTAAAATCGAAAAATATTTTGTGTATTGTGGCAACCCACGACACCACCGACGCACTTTCTTTTGCCGATAAAATATTGGTGATCAGAAATGGAAAACTAATTGCAAACAAAGCTCCCGAAGCATTGTACACAAATCCGAAAAGTGCTTATATCGCTTCTTTTTTTGATGAAATAAATAAAATTTCATTAATTGAAATTGATCCAAATGACATTTCTAAAAAATCAGTTTTGTTATATCCAAATCAGATTAAATTGGCTGATAAAGAAGGAATTAAAGCTACGGTTGTAGCTTCTTATTTTAAAGGAAGTTATTATTTAATTGAAGCTGTTTTAAACAAAACTACCTTGTTTTTTGAACATCCTGAAAAGTTAGAAAACAATCAAAAGATATTTTTGGAATTCATAAAAAAAGCCACCAATTAGCCATTTATTTATTTTCGATTGGCAATGAAACAAATACACTGGTTCCATTATTTTCATTGTTTTCAATCCAAATAGTTCCTTTGTTAATAGTTAAAAATTCTTTACAAAGTTTTAATCCCAATCCGGATCCTATTTCTTTCTCAGTTCCCAAAGTAGAGATGAGGTTGTCTATTTCAAAAACTTTTAATTGAGAATCCTTATTTATACCAATTCCGTTATCAACTATTGCAATGGTGCAGGTGTTGTTAATTTCATCAATTTTTTCCAAAATAATTTCAATTTTTCCGCCGGTTGAAGTAAATTTTATGGCATTTGAGATAAGATTTCTAATAACGGTATCTATCATATCAAAATCGGCATAAACAAAGAGTCCACTTTCAAAATTACATTGCAATGTGAGATTTTTCAACCTGACTTGGGCATTAAAAAGACGTATGTTGTTAAGAACAATTTCTTGAAGATTTATTTGTGAAGGCCTGTACACAATTAACCCGGAATTTGCATTGGCCCATTTCAATAAATTATCCAACAAGGAAAAGGTATTTTTACTGTTTTGGTAGAGCGCATTGGTTAATTTTTCTCTTTTTTCATCACTAATTTTATTTAGCCATAGCAGTTCTCCGATTTGCTGCAGACTTCCTAACGGTCCTCTTAAATCGTGCGCAATAATGGAGAAAAATTTGTCTTTGTTTTTGTTTAATTCAATAAGTTTTAAATTGTCATTCTCTATAATTTTATTGTCGACTTCTTTTAAGATAAAAAGTAGCAATAAAGGAATGATAAAATTAAGTATTAAGAAAATAGCGAGTGGTATTACCAGCATATACTTTGTTGAGGTCATCTCTACAGCAACGTCTAAAAAAGACCCTAATGACCTCATTAAAAGCACAGCAGAAATTACGGCCAACAGGTAACCGGTGATATGCTGTATTTTGGTTTTTCCTTTTTCCTTTAGAAGGATATTGGAAATAAATAGATAAATAATTGCAGCACTTAATGACACAACAGCCATTCGATTGCTTACAGAAGCGGTGCTGAAAAAACTTAAAAAAATTGAAAGAAATATAGGAATAAGAAAAAATCGTTTAAAATGTTTTGAGTCAAATTTACGTTCAATAACGGAAATGCAATAGACTTCATAAAAAACAACAAATAAAATGACGGTGGTATTTACAATAATTCCAATAGGTTTTGGCAAACCGTCACGTAATGCAAGCATCATTAAAAATATAATGCCCAATACCCTTGCGAGCATAAAAATGTTAATAATGGGGTTTTTAACTTTGTATAACTTAACGTAAGTGGCAAAAAGAGAAATGATAAATATATTTGTGGCTGCCGAAAAAAGGAACAACGTTTTTACATCAATATCTATCATATTTTATGATTTATGTCCCGATAGCTATCGGGATTACGATTTGGAAATTGTAATATACTTTTAATTTTTGAAACTTCGGTCTTCCTTCCCGAGCAATTGGGATCGCTATTCGGCTTCATATCTTTGTAAAAGTAATCATTTAACAAATAAAAAAGGAAGCAACTTGTTCATCCTACAATTATTTTTTAGCTAGCGATATAGATTCAAAGAAAAATTATCTTTGTTTTGATTATTTAGACCTAAATTCTTCACTTAAGCACTATAATATGACTAAATATATTAAAGTATTTTATAGGTCTTGATGTCTAAGGTAAAAAAATTGAATGTTGTTTTAATGTGATAGATATTATGCAAAAAGTAACTATTAAATCCAACTTATACTGAATTGCAAATCAATAGAAGAATTTTGGAATCAAAAAATCAATCTTAAAAAGGTTGCTTAACTATTTGTACGGTTTTTGTTTGCATACAAAGGTTTTAAAATTTAAATTCTATATATTTTAAAAAGTGGAATATTTAGCATTTCCGAAAAATTTATGAGTGACAGGCTAACCTAGAGAAATATTTTTACTGTAAGTAAATGGTAGCTTACTGTACATAAAAGTATATATTTAATAAACAAACAGCAATGAACGGGTGTTAAACACGTTAAATTCATTTATTTTTAAAAGAAAAAGATTGCCATTTAAGCGATTTATTTTAATTTTATCAACTGCAAAGTGTGCAAAAAATGTATTTTGTAAATCATTTTTATAACAAATAAATGGATCTGGATAAAATAACCTTTTACGAACCCAAAGAAGAAAAATTCAATGTAATTTCACATGCAATTGGCTTGGTGTTGAGCATTGTGGGTTTCATCTTGTTGGTGACCTATTCCAGTTTAAACGGCAGTGCTTATCACATCGTTAGTTTTAGTATTTATGGAGCAAGTTTAATTTTATTATACTCGGCATCAACTTTTTATCATTACTCCCAAAACCCAAAGTTACGCCACAGATTAAACATTTTTGACCATTCGGCAATCTATGTTTTAATAGCAGGAACCTACACGCCATTTACGTTGGTTGTTTTAAATGGTTGGGTTGGCTGGACCATTTTTGGGGTCTCTTGGGGATTGGCACTTTTAGGTATTGTGTTAAAGCTTTTTTTTACTGGGAAATATGACAAAATATCCACTTTTGCCTACGTTTTAATGGGTTGGTTAATCATTTTTGCAGTAAAACCTTTGATTACGAATTTTTCGTTTGAGGGTTTAATGTGGTTGTTAAGCGGCGGTATTTTTTATACCATTGGCGCCATTTTATATAGCATAAAAAAGATAAAATACAACCACGCCATCTTCCATATTTTTGTTTTGTTGGGCAGTTTTTCGCATTTTATCGCTGTATTTTTTTATGTATTACCTATTGTAAAATAGCAATATTAAGCACATAAAATTCTAAATTAGTTATAGGAATTTTGAATAAAAACTTAGTGAGAGGTAAATGAAAATCGATAACGGTAAATAAAAATAATTTTACGAATAATCACGTTTTTGAATAAAATAAATAAAAAAAACGCAACTTTTTGAACATGTATGCAAAAGTTGTATCTTGCATACAAAATTAACCAAAGTCAACACATTAAACATGCTACAAATTTTACTAGTTGATGACGAAAATGATGCTTTAGAAGCATTAGAGTGGAAATTAAACAACTACATTGAAAACGTTGTTGTTAAAACTTGCAATTCACCAATTAAGGCCATAGAAATTATTAATAATGAAAAGCCTGATGTGGTGTTTTTAGACATACAAATGCCAGAAATGGATGGCTTTACGATGATCGAAAAACTGGAAAACAAAGATTTTAATCTCATTTTCACTACAGCACATGATGAGTTTGCTTTAAAAGCAATTAAAGTTTCTGCAATAGATTATTTATTAAAGCCGGTTGACAAGGATGAGTTATTGTCGGCGATGGATAAAATCAAAAAGTCCAAAAAAGGGGATTTATTGGAAAATAAATTGCAATTGTTGTTGAACAATATCAATGACAATAACGATAAAATTAATATTTCTGCTGACGGCAAGGTTTATTTATTAGACAAAGATGACGTGGTCATGTTGAAATCCGATAAAAGTTATACCACCATTTTTTTAAAGTCAGAGCAACAAATTTTAGTTTCAAAAACGCTTAAAGAAGTGGAGAAAAAATTTATGTTTCCTGAGTTTTTTAGGGTTCACAATTCCTATTTGGTAAATTTAAATCACGTTAAAGAATACCTGAAAGGATTGGGTGGGGAATTGATAATGACAAACGGATTAACAGCGAGCATAAGCAGAAACAGAAAAATTGAATTGTTTAAAAGATTATACCTAGATAGCTAATGCTTTTAGATTTTAATTCTGAAATATATTCTTGGGTAAGAGGGGGTTTATTCGTCTTATTTCTTTACCACTTTTTAATTTTCTTTCAAAATAGAAGCAAACTTTACCTGTATTATAGTTTGTTCTTATTGGCATTAACCATTTATTTATTGCAACATGTTGTTTCTGATGCCATTAAACCGATTTACAACTATTTAAATTTTTCAATCCAGTTTTTAGCGTACGCTGCTTATCTCGCTTTTGCAAGAGACTTGTTGGATACAAGAACGCATTTAATAAAATGGGACAAGTATTTTGAACTTGGATCAAAAGTATTGGTGTTATTGGCGCCTATTTTTATGCTCATTCAATTCTTTTTGGGCTATGAATTTCAAGTTAAGGCATTTACGGCCATAATACCTGCTTTAACAATATTTACTTTCGTTTCATATTATATTATACTCACCAGAATCAACGATAATTTCTCCTTATATTTTGTTGTAGGCTCTTTAATTTATGTTGTTTTGGCCAATGTAAGTTTTCTGGAGGCTTTTGTAGGCAGAGAATTTTTTATAAGTAAAGGTGTTGAGCCTATGTTTTTTGTTTATTTGGGCGCTTTATTGCAAAGTATCATATTTTCGGTTCTTCTCGGATTGATTATAAAAAGAATTGAGCAAAAAAGCAAAAATGCCGAAGTTAAACTGGCAGTAAAATTAAAGGAAATGGAAGAACTTAAAATGACCGCACTGCAAAGTCAGATGAATCCGCATTTTTTGTTTAATTCTCTAAATTCAATCAACAATTTCGTTTTAAAAAATGACATTGAAAAAGCGTCAGACTATATCACAAAGTTTTCTAAGCTCATCCGAGTTATATTAAACAGTTCCTCCAGCCCAACCACATCGCTTACTGAAGAATTAACGGTTCTGGCCTTATATGTAAAACTCGAACAAATGCGTGTAAATGGCGGTTTTGATTATATTGTTTCTGTTGATGAAAATTTAAAATTGGATCACATCAAAGTACCTACCTTGTTTTTGCAGCCCTTTATTGAAAATGCCATTTGGCACGGAATCATGAAAAAGGAAGGCGAAAAGGAGATTGAATTAAGCATAAAAGAAGATCATGGCAATGTAATTTGCATTATTCGCGATAACGGAATAGGAATTAATAAAGCCAGGGAACTTGATCAGTTTTGCGATTTGAATAGCTTCATAAGTGCCTTTATCGGGATGTATCCTTCCAAAAAACAGTAGGTAGTCCTTTGGTTGAGCGCAAAATGTAAACTCCCCGGTATTGATTCCATTGTAAACCGTGGCGACATAATCCAGTTCCGGACTGCGATCTGAATCGCTTATGGAAACGTAGTTGCCAATAGAATTATACTTTTTATAAACCGGGAGGATCTTTTGGGAAGAAAACCCATGAATGGTAGTAACCATAGGCGTTTTTATCAAACCCGAATACGTAAGCGGGAGGAAATCAAAATTGTTATGGATCAAATCAAATTTGGATGCCTGTTCCATCAAATGACTAATATGCAGGCATTCCCAAACTTTTGGATCAAGTTCGTTATTTTCAGAATAGCCCCGTGGGCATACATATTCCAGTTTGCCTTTTGTTATGGAATCTCCCGTGGCAAATAAAGTAACCTCATGACCGCTTTCAATCAAGCCCTCGGTTATATTTGACGCGACC
>JAWOHJ010000286.1:0-6182 GCA_046485225.1 Lutibacter sp.
GACAAAATACGGAGGAATCTGTATTATTTTATCAAAAGAAATCTGCCACCTTAATGGATGGTTTGTCCATTGCGAGCATTAATAAAACTGGCGCCAGCAATATCGCTTCTGCCATAAAAAGTGTTCCCGGGGTTTCTGTTCAGGACGGAAAGTTTGTTTACGTTCGGGGATTGGGAGACAGATACACCAAATCTATATTAAACGGGATGGATATTCCCGGATTGGATCCCGATAAAAATACCATTCAAATGAATATTTTCCCAACCAATATTTTGGAAAATATTTTGATTGTTAAATCGGCTTCCGCTGATTTACCTGCCGATTTTACTGGCGGTGTTATTGATATTGTGACCAAAGATTTTCCTTCACAAAAACAATTAGAGTTTTCTGTTTCAGGAGGTTTTAATCCGAGTATGCACTTAAAAGACAATTATTTAACCTATGAAGGCGGCAAAACTGACTTTTTGGGATTTGATGACGGAAACAGAAAGCTGCCAATTTCAACAGCCCAGATTATCCCAAATCCGGCATCAACCAAAAACAGAATTTTAGAGCCAATTACACGCGCTTTTAATAGGACGCTGGCCACCGAGCAAAAAACAAGTATGCCCGATTTTGGTTTTGGTTTTAATTATGGAAATCAGTTTGATGTTAAAGACAATAAACTTGGTTTTATCGCTTCTATTGATTACAAAAACACCACTACTTTTTATGAGGGATTTGAAAATGGAATTTATCAAAAACCTCAGGAAAGAGATGAATTTGAATTGAGATTCGACAGAAGACAAATAGGTGATATAGGAATAAACAATGTATTGGCCTCTGTTTTAACAGGATTGTCTTATAAAACCGCTAAATCAAAATATAATCTTAACTTTTTACACATTCAAAATGGTGAAAGTCGTGCGGCATTATTCGACCAAAAAACCGAAATATCTAACGCTATTGATGTGGTAAAAGACAACTTGGAATATACTGAACGCGCCATCACCAACGTACTTTTATCGGGTAAAAACACCAGTGAAGACGCTTCTTTTATTACAGAATGGAAAATATCACCAACCTATTCCAGGGTTTATGACAAAGATGTTCGGTTGACCACTTTTATAGAATTGCCCGATGGATATACCATCAGTTCTGATGCTGGTTTTCCTAACAGAATCTGGCGGAATTTGGAAGAAATAAATGCTGTTGGAAAAGTAGACTTCACCAAAAAATATGATCTATTTGACAACAAAGCCATTTTTAAATTTGGCGGATTGTACAGTTACAAACAACGAAGTTTCAATATTTACAACTATGAAGTTGCATTTAGAAATATAAGTCCGACCGTTTTTGGCGGCGATCCAAACAATATTTTGGCGCCTGACAATATTTGGACGCCGTCAACCAATACAGGTTCTTATGTGCGTGGTAATTTTGAACCTGCTAACTCATTCGATTCCAACCAAAATACTGCCGCAGGTTATCTTTCAAATGAATTTAAAATTGGTGATAAATTGCGAACTATTTTAGGGGTAAGAGCCGAATATTTCACCACTTTCTTTACCGGCCAAAACAATTTGGGCAATCAAGTTTATGACAATGAAAAAACGCTTGACGCTTTGGATTTTTTCCCTTCAGCAAATTTAATTTATGAATACAATGATGCCATAAACATCAGAATGTCATATTCTAAAACTACTGCAAGACCAAGTTTTAAAGAACTTTCAGTGGTTCAAATTCCCGACTTGCTTACAGGCGTAATGTTTTTGGGGAACATTGACTTAAAACCATCTTATATTGACAATGTCGATTTTAGGTTTGAAAAGTATGGAGAGCAGGCACAAATGTTTGCGGTAAGCGCTTTTTATAAAAGTTTTAAAAATCCTATCGAGTTGGTTGCATTTTCAGTGATTGCACCTAACCAATTTACACCAAGAAACTCACCATCGGCGACAGTTATAGGTTTTGAATTTGAAGCTAGAAAGAATTTCAACTTTATTTCTGAAAGTTTAAAAGACCTGAGTTTAAACGTAAACCTTTCCATCATCGATTCTAAAATAAAAATGAGCAAGGGCGAAAATCAGGAATTTGATTCCAGACAAACTTTTGCCCGTGACGGAGAAGTTATCGATGATACAAGACAATTGCAAGGGCAATCACCGTATCTCGTGAATGCCGGATTAAATTATAACAATAAAGAAATGGGATTGGAAACCGGAATGTTTTTCAACGTGCAGGGAAAAACATTGGAAGTTGTTGGTTTCGGACAAAATCCTGATGTTTTTGTGCAACCTTTTAACAGTTTGAATTTCAATTTTTCAAAAACTTTGGATAAAGAAGGTAAATCTTCCATAAGTCTTAAAGTTGACAATATTTTGGATGAAAAACGTCAAAGTTTGTACGATTCTTACAGAGCGGCAGCACAACCATTTTCCTACAGGAAACCAGGAATGGCTTTTTCATTGGGATACAGTCTGAGCTTATAAAAACTTATTGTATAAAAAGAAAAAGGCTGAAATTTAAATTTCAGCCTTTTTCTTTTAAAAAATTACAATTAATTTTTTTAATTTACCACCAACGCTTTCTCTTCAACATTGATTATTTTGTTTTCCTGATAGGTGACAACGTTAATTTTATCGGTTTTAAAATAAGTCCAAACACCTTCTTTTACACCATTATTATAGGTTGCTATTGCTTTTTTGTTTCCTTGTAAATCATAGCTGATCCACGTGTCGTGCAGTTTGCCATCTTTATTAAAATATCCTTCTCGTTCTACCATGGAACTGTTATCGGCAAAATAATAGGTTGCTTTTACCAAATCGTTCTCCATTTTTTGATACTCTACTTTTTGTTCTTGTGAAAATGCTGTGATGCAAAACAACATTACAACTATGTTTGTAAATGTTTTCATGATATTTTTGATTTAGTCTGTTTTTATTTACATAAAAGTATGTCATTTACTTTTTATTTACTTTAAGTTAACGTTAAGTTTACATTAAGTTTTTTTAAAATATCATAAAGTATTAACAATCAGGTAATTAAAAATGGTGTAATTTACGGTTTAAATTAGGATTTTAATAAAACAGTTATTCTTAACTCAAAATTTACATTGTATTGATATTGTTTTTATAAAATTTAACAAGGATATTGATGCTGGTTTTTAAAGTATTTGTACATTTGTTTAAAATCATTCTAAATAAGCATTTTGGGAACTACTGAAAATTCAGGTATTTTTAACTACGATTTTGATTGGAGCGCTTCAACCAAAAAGAAGCCATACATCGAGATAAATGAAAAATGCTGTGAAAAATTCAAGAACAAAAGCAACAAGACTTGCAAAAAATGCCCAAATCGCATTCCCTAATCACGGTATTTTAATACTTTTGTACTTCATTTCAGAAAGATAAAATGCCAGATCATTCAAAAAAATTATTTCTTAAATTTTTAAAATGGAGATACCACAATATCTCCAATAAGCAATTCACCAATATCGCGAGTGCCGTTATCGGATTGTTGGCTGGTTTGGCCGCTGTCGTTTTAAAAAACCTAACCCATTTCATCCAAAAATTATTGGAAGGCGGATTTATTAAGCAAATTCACCAGGCATTCTATTTCATTTTCCCAATTCTCGGTTTTTTAATTGTACTGCTTATTATAAAGTATGTGATTCGTAAAAAAGTTGGACACGGAATTCCTTCCACCTTGTATGCCATTTCAAAACAAAAAGGCATTATGCCCAAACACCAAATGTGGGCATCTTTAATTACGGCACCGTTAACCGTTGGTTTTGGAGGTTCTGTAGGGCTGGAGGGACCAACTGTTGCCACAGGAGCTGCAATCGGCTCTAATTTTGCGCGATTTTTTCATTTGAATCAAACCACAAGAACATTATTGATTGGAGCTGCCGCTGCAGGCGCCATGTCCTCTATTTTTCAAGCACCTATTGCCGCTATAGTTTTTGCGGTGGAAATTTTTAGTCTGGAATTGACGCTTGCCTCTATGATTCCTTTGCTGCTGGCGTCTATTACTGCAGTTTTAACGTCTTATTTCTTTTTTGGGGATGATGTGTTGCTTCATTTTACAATACAGGATAACTTTCAGCTAAACGACGTTTTGTTCTATGTTTTCTTAGGTGTTGCATCTGCAATGGCGTCTATTTATTTCAGTAAAATGTATTTTGCGGTTGGCAATTTTTTTAAAAAATTTGAAAATCCGTATGTAAAGCTACTCATTGGCGGACTTTCATTGGGGGTGATTGTTTATTTTATGCCAACGCTTTTTGGGGAAGGCTATGAAACCATCAACAATATTTTACTGGGAAATGTAGATGGATTTTTGAGAAATAACATCCTGCACATTTTGTCTGACAATACTTACGTAATCATCCTGTTTTTGATGGGCTTGATTGCCTTTAAAATAATCGCCACCGCGGTTACTTTTGGTGCCGGCGGTGTTGGAGGCATATTTGCGCCAACATTGTTTACGGGTAGCGTAACAGGTTACGTTTTTGCCATGATGGTAAATGCCAGCAACTTGTTTAGCCATCAGCTTTCTCTAACCAATTTTGCAATGGTTGGTATGGCAGGCTTAATGGCGGGCATTTTGCAGGCGCCATTAACAGCAATATTTCTTATTGCTGAAATTACCGGTGGTTATGAGCTTTTTGTGCCGTTAATGATTGTGGCCTTAATTTCTTTTGTCATCACCCAAAAATTTGTGCCATATAATATTTATGCTTCCGAATTGGCAAAAAAAGGACAACTCATCACACACGATAAAGATAAAAATGTGCTCATGATGCTCGATTTGGATAAACTGATTGAAAAGGATTTTGTGCTTCTTCACCCCGAAATGACCTTGGGTGATGTGGTCAATAATGCTATTGCCAAGTCGTCGCGTAATCATTTTCCGGTGGTGAATGAAGATATGGATTATCTGGGAATACTCACTATCAACGACATCAGAAGTATTATGTTCGATAAAGAGATGTACGATACCGTAAAAGTGCGCAGTTTAATGCACGCGGGTTCCGATATAATTTATTACGAAACAGACTCTGCCGAAGATATTTTGAACAAGTTTAAAAGGTGCGGCGCCTGGAATCTGGTGGTGTTTAAAGAAGGTAAATACTTCGGATTTATCTCTAAATCGCGCTTGCTAACCGCCTACCGAAGAAAATTGATTGATGTAACTGCTTAGTTTTAGCTAATAGTAGAAAATAATATTTTGGGCGCTCCCCGCCAGCTGGCGGGTCAGGCTATCGCTACTCGCATCCCGTAAAAACGGGCGTGCTCAAACAATTAGTTTATCCTGAGCGCAGCCGAAGGGCTCTATCCTTAACGCAAATTAAATTACCAATTACCTTTTTTAAAATTATAGACTTTATTCCTTTTTATCAACAAACGCAACAACTTTGTCGGGAAAATCGGTAAAAATGCCATCAACATTTGCTTCGTATAATGCAACTTGTAGCAATGCTTCAAACGAATCAAAATCGCCCAATTGATCCGCCCTAAAAGTATAAGCGTGGACTTTTAAATTGAGTTTGTGCGCTTTCATTACCAAATCGGTGATTTGCCATTTCCCGTTTTTATCTTTTCCTTTAATAATTTGGGGAATCCAAGGTCCGATGCCGTCAGCATAGGTTGCAATTTCCTCCAATTTTTCATCAGATTTAAATTCCATCAATTGCACCAAAAACAGTTCGCTTTTAAACTCATTTCTGATTCTTTTAAGCTCCTTGGCGTCAAAACATTGTAAGATACAGTTGTCATTTTTACTTTTATAGCCATAATCATTTAAAACTTCCAGCACTATGCTGGAAATGTCCTTGCCTTCTTTTCTGTGAAATTCAGGTTCCTTAATTTCTGGATAAATGCCCATATTTTTTCCGGTGCTTTTGTTCAATCCCTGAATGAATTCAATTTCTTCCTGCAAGGAATGCAGTTTGAATGTTGCGGTTAATGCAGGAAACCGTTTTAGAAAAACAGCCTTGTTGGTTGTAGGATCAAATCTTTCCGAAACATTTAATTGTTTCAGTTCCTCAAAAGTAAAATCGATTACATAATACCGCCCGTCATTTCTTTTCTTATTCGGAAATTTTTGAGCAACATCGGTAACCGTTTCCAAATGAATGTCATGAATTACGATGGGAACATTGTCTTTACTCAACACAATGTCCTGCTCCAAATAATCTG
>JAWOHJ010000370.1:0-16012 GCA_046485225.1 Lutibacter sp.
CTGCCAAACAATGTAAAGAATATTAACATCACGATGGGATATCCGCTAAAGGACATTCCTTTGGCAAGTTTGTTCGACGCGCTTTTTAAACTGCATTTAAACCAGTATAAATTTAATAAGGAGGCAGAACGGCTATTTTATTACAAAGATGTTTTAAGCGTTTTAAACAACCCTTTTCTAAATAAATTAAACGGTTTAATTCTTCAAAAATTAATTGCTGAAATAAAAAGCAAAAACAGCATCTTTTTATCGGCTGATATGCTAAAAAAGTATATTTCATCAGAAGAAGCGACGCAAATTTCAAACGTTTTTTCATTATTTTATTTTTCAACCTCCGTAAATGAAGTTATCAAACAATGTATTGACTTGATAAATGCCCTTAAAATTCATACAGAAGGCGTTGAAACAGAATATTTGTATCGTTTTTTTACAGTTTTCCAGCAGTTGCAAACCTTAAATGCAACTTACAATCACATCGTCGATTTAAAATCGTTGAACTTGTTTTACACCCAAATTTTGAGAACAGAAAAACTGTCGTTTCAAGGCGAACCATTGCAAGGTTTACAGTTGATGGGAATGCTTGAAACCAGGGCTCTGGATTTTGAAACCGTGATTATAACTTCAGTAAATGAAGGGATTTTACCGGGCGGAAAAAACGATTTTTCATTTATTCCTTATGATGTAAAAAAATATTTTGGATTGCCTACTTATCAGGAAAAGGATGCAATTTTTTCTTACCATTTTCAGCGGTTGCTGCATCGGGCAAAAAATATTTATTTAATTTACAATACAGAATCTGATGGTTACGGTTCGGGCGAAAAAAGCCGCTTTTTAACGCAGCTTGAAATTAACAATCCCGAAATCATAAAAACAATCATCAGCCCAAAAGTGCAACATACAATTTTTCCAATACTGCAAATTGAAAAAACGCCTGAAATAATGGAAAAATTACAGGCAGTGTTCACCAAAGGTATTTCCCCGTCGGCGCTGGCAAGCTACATTTACGATCCCATAAAATTTTATGAGCAACGCATATTGGAAATTTATGAAGAAGATGAAGTAGAGGAAACGATTGCTGCCAATACAATGGGTTCTGTAATTCATGAAGTATTGGAAGATTTGTATAAACCGTTTATTGAGCAATATGTAAGCAAGGAAAATATTGCCGAAATGCAAAAAAACAAGTACGATTTACTTGTGAAATTTTTCGAGAAATATTACGAAAAAGGGAATATAGAAACCGGCAAAAACAAACTTATTTTTGAAGTGTGCAAAAATCATATCAAGCGATTTTTAAATCAGGAATTGCAATTGCTGAATCAAAATAAGCAACTTAAAATTATTGCGTTGGAAAAGGGATTGTCTGCTGAAATAAACATCGAAGGCATCAATTTTCCGATAAAATTAAAAGGAATTGTAGACAGAATCGACGAATTGGATGGCGTAACCCGAATTATAGATTATAAAACTGGAAAAGTGGTGGCCAACGATTTAAAAATAACCGATTTTAGTGTTTTGGGCAGTGATTATAAATACACAAAACCATTGCAGGTGATGCTTTACAGTTTTTTGTTTTCAGAAGAAAATGGCGGTAATTTTTCAAAACCTGTTGAAGCCGGAATTATTTCATTTAAAAATCTGAACAGCGGCTTCCTTAAAATGAATTTTTCAGAAAAAAGAGGCGCCAATGAAAGTCTTATTACCCAAGAAAATATGGATCCGTTTTTAACGGAATTAAAAAGAATTATCGTTGAAATTTTAAATCCTGAAATTCCTTTTATCCAAAATCAAAATTTACCTTTTTAAAAAATTTATCAATGCAAAAAAACGGCAATTTAATTGTAAAAAGCAGTATTCACAACAAACCCATCGTAACCGATGTTTTTTATTTAAAAGACAACACCAAAAAACCAATAATCATATTTTGCCACGGCTACAAAGGTTTTAAAGATTGGGGCGTCTGGAATTTGGCAGCAGAAACTTTTGCAAACAACAACCTGTTTTTTGTGAAATTTAATTTTTCGCACAACGGCGGGACATTTGAAAATCCGATCGATTTTCCTGATTTGGAAGCGTTTGGAAACAATAATTTTATAAAAGAGCTTGATGATTTAGAAGATGTTATAAATTGGGTTACCGGCAATCCCGATTTTAAAAATGAAATTGAACTTGAAAACATCACTTTAATCGGACATTCCAGAGGCGGCGGAATTGCATCAATCAAGGCTTCGGAAAACAAAAAAATAACAAAATTGATTACTTGGGCGGGCGTTTCCGATTTTGGTGCACGTTTTCCTGAAGGTGAACAGTTGCAGGGTTGGAAAAAGTTGGGCGTTTCCCATATTTTAAACACAAGAACCCTTCAAAAAATGCCTCATAAGTACGAGTTTTATCAAAATTTTAAGGACAATGAAGCAAGATTGACCATCAAAAATGCGGTTGAAAAATTGAACATTCCGCACTTAATTATTCAGGGGGAAAATGATGAAGTTGTGCTTCCGCAAGAGGCCAAAAACTTACATTCGTGGAACCCGAAAAGTGAACTTGTTTTTATTGAAGAAATGAACCATCCTTTGGGTTGCACGCAGCCTTGGGAAAGTTCAGTGATGCCTTTTCATTTGCAGAAAGTGGTTGCGGAAAGCGTCGATTTTGTTCTCAAAAAATAATTAAGCCTAAATTTATGATAAGATGTTGATTAAAAAAGCTTCAAAACAAGATTTGGATCAATTGCTTACTGTTGTAAAAAGCTGTGGGAAAAACATGATTGATCAAGGTATTTTTCAATGGAATGAGGAATATCCTAAAAGAGAAGATTTGCTCGAAGATATTGAACTTCAGGAGCTATGGAAATTGGAGGATAAAAACAGTATTATCGGGTTAATTGTGCTTACCGAAAATGAAGATGCCGAATACCAAGATGTTAAATGGCTGACAAAAAATCACAAGAATCTTTATATTCATCGTTTGGCAGTTGATCCTAAATTTCAGGGAAAAGGATATGCACAAAAACTCATGGATTTTGCCGAGAAATATGCCTTGGAAAACGGTTATAACTCCATAAGGCTAGACACTTTCAGTGAAAATAAAAGGAATTTAAAGTTTTATGAGCAACGCAATTATGTAAAATTGGAAAGCATTTATTTTCCAAAACAAAGTGCGTTTCCTTTTTACTGTTATGAAAAAATAATGAATGTATAAAAGGTCGAACATCACGTTTAAAGGAATTAACAAATTGGCAATTCCCGCCATTATTGCCGGTATCGCAGAGCCTTTGCTTTCAATTACAGATACTGCCATTGTTGGGAATTTAACCGAAAATCCAACCGAAGCACTTGCCGCGGTGGGTATCGCGGGTTCCTTTATTTCGGCGATGATTTGGATTTTGGCGCAAACGCGTTCGGCCATTTCGGCCACCATTTCAAAATATTTGGGCGCTAAAAAGCTTGATGAAGTAGCGTCATTGCCAGTACAAATTATTGCGATTAATTTTATTTTGAGCCTTATTATTTGCTTTATTACGTTGTTTTTTGTCGATGAAATTTTTCGACTTTACAATGCAGATGGACTTGTTTTGAATTATGCGGTTGATTATTATAAAATACGTGCCATCGGATTTCCGCTCACGCTTTTTGTGTTTTCTGTTTTTGGGGTGTTTAGAGGGTTGCAAAATACCTATTGGCCAATGGTGATTAGTATTATCGGTGCATCGCTTAATATTGGGCTGGATTTTGCCTTGGTATTTGGTGTTGACGGTTTTATTGACCCAATGAATGTAAAAGGCGCCGCTTGGGCAAGTGTGATTGCGCAAGCCGTTATGGCCATTTTATCATTGATATTGTTGTTGAAAAAAACGCCTTTTAATCTAAAATTGTCGTTTACCCTGAATAAAGAAATTAAAAATTTATTGAGACTCAGCATAAATTTGATGGTAAGGGCATTGGCATTGAATGTAGCCTTGTATTTGGCAAATGCGTACGCTACAAAATATGGAAATAACTATATAGCGGCACAAACCATTGCCTTTCAAATTTGGTTGTTTTTTGCTTTTTTTATTGATGGCTATTCTAGCGTGGGTGATATTGTTTCGGGAAAATTATTGGGTGAAAAAAATTACAAGAAACTTTGGCGACTCAGCATTAAATTAAGTCGGTATTCTATTGTTGTTTCTATAATACTTGCGCTGATTTGCGCGGTATTTTATTTTCCCATTGGCAGGCTTTTTTCAAAAGATCCGCTAGTGCTGGAGTCTTTTTACGGTATTTTTTGGCTGGTGCTAATCATGCAGCCAATTAATGCGATTGCTTTTGTTTTCGATGGCATATTTAAAGGGTTGGGTGAAGCGGCAACCTTGCGAAATTTACTATTGACTGCTACGTTTTTAGGCTTTGTTCCAGTACTGTTGATTGGCGATTATTTCAATTTAAAACTGTACGCTGTTTGGTTGGCTTTTACGGTGTGGATGTTAATGCGGGCCGGAATTTTGGTGGTTAAATTTAGGCGAAAATATTTATATAAAAACCCGTAACTTTGGGCATTATGGAAAACGGAAGTTTATATACGCACATTCAGAACAAAATTGCCGTCATTGAGTTTTTTCATCCTGCTGGCAATTCGCTTCCCGGTGAGCTGTTAGCTCGTTTAGCGGCTGCTTTTAATGAATTAAGTGTCAATGATGCCGTGAATGTGATCATCTTAAAAAGCGAGAAAGAAACCACTTTTTGTGCAGGTGCTTCGTTTGATGAATTAAGTGCCATTTCGACTGTTGATGATGGAAATAAATTCTTTTTGGGTTTTGCCAATGTGATTAATGCGATGCGTAAATGCTCAAAATTAATTATTGGCCGTGTACAGGGAAAAGCGGTAGGTGGCGGTGTTGGATTGGCTGCGGCTTGTGATTATTGTTTTGCCACGGAACAGGCTTCCATAAAATTATCGGAATTCACTATTGGTATTGGTCCGTTTGTGATTGCTCCGGCGGTTGAGCGTAAAATGGGTGTGGCGGCTTTAGGGGAATTAACTTTGGATGCTACCAGTTGGCAAAATGCTTATTGGGCGAAAGAAAAAGGTTTGTTTGCCAAAGTTTATGTGACTATAAATGAAATGGATAAGGAAGTGGATCATTTGGCCGTGAAGTTGTCGCAATACAATCCTGAAGCTTTGAAAGAAATGAAAAAAGTTTTGTGGGAAGGCACAGAACATTGGGATATATTATTGGAAGAAAGAGCGAAAATAAGCGGTACATTGGTGCTGTCTGAAACTACAAAAAACGCTTTACAAAAATTTAAAAAGTAACAAAATGTTGTTCAACTTCATCCTATTTTTTCTGCAAATTAACATTGAAGAAAAAATGAAAAACGCACCTGATAAAAATTATGAAACAGGTATTATAATTGGAACCTATTTGCCGTTTGTTTTATTGGCGGCCCTGGCTTATTTTATTTATTACAAAGCCAAAAACAGAAAAGATCTTGAAGAATAAAAATAAATATTTTTAAGGAAGATGAGTAAGATTAGAATCACAAAGCAATTTAATTTTGAAACCGCACATGCCTTGTATGGCTATGACGGTAAATGTAAAAATATCCACGGACACAGTTACAAACTTTCCGTGACGGTTATTGGAACTCCAATAAGCGATTCGACCCACGTGAAATATGGAATGGTGATTGATTTTGGTGATTTAAAAAAAATTGTTGCTTCTGAAATAGTCAACAAATTTGACCACGCAACTGTATTTAACAAAAACACACCGCACATAGAATTGGCAAAAGAACTGGAAAAAAGAGACCATAATGTTATTTTGGTTGATTACCAGCCAACCAGTGAAATGATGTTGTTGGATTTTGCCGAAAAAATCAATAACAGGTTGCCCGAAAACGTGAAATTGCATTCCTTGAAATTGCAGGAAACCGGAACTTCGAATGCTGAATGGTACGCATCAGACCAAATTCCCATCTAAATCTTACCTAAGTGAAGACTTTTTTTTGGGTGTTTAAAAATATTTTTGGTTAATTTCTATTTGCGTTAGTGATTACTTCACCTATTTATTGTTTTTTATTGGAGTTCAGTGAACCATGTTTGAAGTGGAAATACTTTTTTGAGGTTTTTTCGAAAAAAAGATTGTAACGAAAAGCACGACCTGAAAGGGAACGCCCAAAATAAAATTACAATAATTTTAGGTGCCGTTAAAGGTATTCATGGTGTTGTCTAATCCTGCGGTGCCAAATGATTTGACGAGTTCTGCGGACTTGTCCAGCCTTTCAGGGAGTGATTTTAATTCATTTTTGTCCCATTCGCCCAAAACGAAATCTACCTGGCGGCCTTTTGAAAATTGTGAACCAACGCCAAATCTGAATCGCGCATATTCCTGGGTTTGTAAAACGGCTGTAATGTCTTTTAAACCATTATGCCCGCCGTCGCTTCCTTTTGCTTTTAACCGAATGGCGCCAAAATCTAAGTTTAAATCGTCACAGATGACCAATAAATTTTCGATGGCAATGTTTTCTTTGGTAAGCCAATATTTCACGGCTTTGCCGCTTAAATTCATATAGGTTGAAGGTTTCAGTAAAATAAAAGTTCTTCCTTTAAATTTGAAAGTGGCGATGGCGCCAAGTTTTTCGCTCTCAAAAGAAACGGATTCTTTTGAGGCCAGTTCATCTAAAATTTTAAACCCGATATTATGACGGGTTTCCGCATATTTTTCGCCAATATTGCCTAAACCAACAATTAAATATTTTTTCATGGGCTGTTGAGCCGGGGCTTCCTTTTTTGGACCAAACAATGATTTTATTATTTTATTCAATTGCATGATGCAAAAGTAGTAAAAAGATTGCGGTTAATTTAAATGAAAAAAGCGCTGCTATTGCAACGCTTTTTCATAATAATAAAAATCTTATTTCTTTCCTTTGGCTTCTACTGTAGCTGCTTTTGCAACATTACGAGAAGTTCTAACCTGTGCAATTACGGTATTTTCAGGATGTAAAATTGTGTATTTTTTGCTGGCTACTTCAGTAACGTATAATTTATCTCCAATGTCTAATTTTGAGATATTTGCGTCAATAAAGTCTGGTAAATCTCCAGGCAACGCTCTAACGTTTAGTTTACGTTGCGCAAAACGCAATGATCCACCTCTAATAATACCTGGCGCTGTGCCAACCAATTGTACTGGAATTGCCATAGTTACCAATTTATCATCAAATAACTGATAAAAATCGATGTGTAAAATTTTGTCAGATACTGGGTGAAACTGAATGTCTTGCAAAATTGCATTGTATTTGTTTCCTTCAAATTCAATCTTAGCAGTATAAACGTTTGGAGTGTACACTAAGTTTTTGAATGCAGTTTCGTCTGCTGAAAAGTGTAATGCTTTGTCTCCTCCGTATAATACGCAAGGAACCTGTCCAGCATTACGTAAGGCTTTAGTAGCTACTTTGCCCACGCTTTCTCTTTTAGATCCGGTGATTGTAATTGATTTCATTTATTTATATTTAGTTATTATTTACATTAAAAATTGTCCGCTTATCGAGGTATTGTCCTGTACTTTGTGCATAACATCCGCGAATAAAGGGGCGCAAGTTACAACTTTTATTTTAGAACTTTCTCTTTTTAACGGAATTGTGTCTGAAACAATTAACTCTGTAAGTTTAGAGTTTTCAATACGTTCATAGGCATTTCCAGATAAAATAGGATGAGTGCAAATTGCACGCACGCTTAAGGCGCCTTTTTCCATCATAACATCCGCTGCTTTGGCAAGCGTTCCGCCTGTATCAACCATATCATCCACAATAATCACGTGGCGGTCTTTTACTTCGCCAATTAATTCCATAGAATCTATTTCATTTGCCTTTATGCGTTGTTTATAACAGATAACAACATCACTTTCTAAAAATTTAGAGTAGGCGTAAGCGCGTTTTGAACCGCCCATATCAGGCGAGGCAATGGTTAAATTTTGCAGATTTAATGAATGGATATAAGGCAAAAAGATGGTTGAAGCAAACAAATGATCCACCGGTTTTTCGAAAAATCCCTGAATTTGATCAGCGTGCAAGTCCATGGTAATAATTCGCGTTGCGCCGGCAGTTTGCAAAAGGTTTGCTACCAATTTTGCGCCAATAGCAACACGTGGCTGGTCTTTTCGGTCTTGTCGTGCCCAGCCAAAATAAGGAATAACAGCCGTGACGTGACGAGCTGAAGCTCTTTTTGCGGCATCAAGCATCAAAAGCATTTCCATCAAATTATCTGAATTTGGAAATGTGGAACCCACAATAAAAATGCGTCTTCCTCTTACCGATTCAACGAATGCAGGCTGAAACTCCCCATCGCTAAATCTTGTTACCACTACGTTTCCTAGCGGAATTCCATAATTTTTTGCAATGTTTTTAGCCAATTCTTTGCTTTGAGTACAAGCGAAAATTTTAGGTTCAAGATAAGGGATGTCCATTTTTTAACAGTGTTATTTAATTAGGTTTCCGTATTTTGATTGCAAATTTAAAATTATTTAAGTGGTAATGCTATAACTAAGTGAAGTTTTTGTGTTTTAGTTGAAAAATATTTTTAAATTTGCAGACCGAAACATTTGCCCCGGTGGCGGAATTGGTAGACGCGCTGGATTCAAAATCCAGTTTTCGCAAGGAAGTGTGGGTTCGATTCCCACCCGAGGTACAAAAAAACCCTGTTAATCATTTGATTAACAGGGTTTTGTTTTTAAACTATTTCAAAAGTAAATTTAAATATTCACGAAAATATCTGCTTGCACATAGGAATGCATTCCAGCGGCAGCTTTTCTTCCGTCGCCCATAGCTAAAATTACTGTTGCACCACCTCTGACAATATCTCCGCCGGCAAAAAGTCCCGGAATTGAGGTCATCATATTTCCATCAACTTTAATGGTATTCCATTTGGTGATTTCAAGTTCGGGCATGCTTTGTTGGATAATTGGGTTTGGAGAAACACCAACTGCGATAACCACGCTGTCAACATCAATATCATATTCTGAACCTTCAATAACAACTGGTCTTCTTCTGCCTGAAGCATCAGGTTCTCCCAATTCCATTTTTTGAACGCGCATTTTATTTACTTTACCTCTCTCATCAGCAAAATATTCAATTGGAGAGGCCAAATTGATAAATTCAATCCCTTCTTCGATGGCGTGTTTAATTTCTTCCGCTCTTGCAGGCATTTCTTCCATAGTACGTCTGTACATTATAATGGCTCTTTCTGCGCCCATACGTTTTGCGGTTCTTACTGAGTCCATTGCGGTATTTCCGCCGCCTATAATGACCACGTTTTTTCCGGTATGAACCGGTGTGTCGAAATCTTTTGTGCCTCCGCCCATTAAATTAACACGGGTCAAAAATTCGTTTGCACTTTGAATTCCGCTATAGTTTTCACCAGGAATATTCATGAAATTTGGCAATCCGGCACCACTTGCAATAAAAAAGGCAACATATCCTTCTTCTTTCAAATCATCAATGGATGCTGTTTTTCCAACAATAAAGTTGGTTACGAATTTAACCCCCATATTTTTGATGGTATTAATTTCATAGTCAACAATTGACTTTGGAAGACGAAATTCAGGGATTCCATATTTTAAAACACCGCCAAGATCGTGTAACGCTTCAAAAACAGTGACGTCATAACCAAACTTTGCCAATTCACCGGCTACGGTCAATCCTGCAGGTCCAGAGCCAATCACTGCCATTTTAATTCCGTTTGGTTCAGCCAAAGCCGGTATGGTTGCTGGTCCGTGTTCACGTGCATAATCGGCAACAAAACGTTCAAGATGGCCAATTGCGGCACCTTCTTTACTTAGTTTTTTAACATAAAAACACTGTGCTTCGCATTGAATTTCCTGTGGGCAAACCCTGCCGCAAATTGCAGGTAAGGAGTTGTTTTCTTTAAGAACTTCGGCGGCGCCAAGTATGTCGCCTGCTTCAAGATATTTTATAAACTTTGGAATGTTAGTTCCTACCGGACACCCAACAATGCAAGTTGGCACAGCGCAATCAAGGCAACGATGAGATTCACCAAGCGCCATTTCCAAGGTTAAGCCTTTATTTACTTCAAGATTGCTTTTATTGCGAACATTGGGATCTGCTTCGGGCATACGGACTCTTGAAATATCAGTCCGCTCTTTGGCTTTTATTTCTTTGCGTAATTTATCGCGCCATTCGGTTTTGCGTTCGGCTTTATAATATTCTTCGTTTAATTCTTCTTCCATTTTACGAATATTTTATGGGATATAAATTTTTTGGTTAGTTAAGTGAGGCAGCTTCACAAGATTTTACGTACTCCTCATAGTTTTCTGATTCTTTTTCTTTGTAAGCGCCTAATCTGCTTAACATTTCATCAAAATTAACTTTATGGGCGTCAAATTCGGGTCCGTCAACACATACAAATTCTGTTTTTCCGCCAACAGAAACTCTGCAGGCACCACACATTCCTGTGCCGTCAACCATTATGGTGTTTAAACTTGCCATGGTTGGAATTTCGTATTTTTTTGTGGTTAAAGCAGCGAATTTCATCATAATAGCGGGGCCGATCACAATGGCCTGATTTACTTTTTCCCGTAGAATAACTTCTTCCATTCCTTGAGTTACCAAACCTTTCGTGCCTTTTGAACCATCATCGGTCATAACAATAAGCTCATCAGAATATTCAGCCATCTCATTTTCAAGAATTACCAGATCTTTATTTCTGGCGGCAATAATGGTGATAACCCTGTTACCGGCTAATTTCATCGCTTGAACGATAGGGAAAAGAGGCGCAACACCAACGCCGCCACCGGCGCATAAAACGGTTCCTACATTTTCAATATGGGTCGCTTTTCCAAGCGGTCCAACCACATCCAAAATAAAATCGCCAGCATTCATGGCGCAAAGTTTATGTGATGAAACACCAACTCTTTGTACAATTATGGAAATAGTGCCTTTTTCAACATCGGCATCTGAAATTGTTAACGGAATTCTTTCGCCATTTTTATCAATTCTTAAGATGATAAAATGTCCTGCTCTGCGACTTTTGGCAATATATGGGGCTTCAATAACCAATTTTGCCACATTTTCTGAAAGGAATTTTTTTTCGATTATTTTAAACATATGCTAATTCAAAATTGTTAAACTATTAAAGAAGAAATACGTCAAAATTTGGAAATAATTTTCAACGCTATTTCGATTGCAAATTTATTAATAATAATTGAAATAATTTACTAAAAAAGCACTTTATATTATGGTATTATCAAACAATTTGGCTTTTAGATGTTGATATTATTATGATATTTATCATATAATGCGTAATTAATAACGGTAAACATAGTTGAAATGTCGCAAAAACTCTAGAATTATAAAAAATTGCGGGTTTTATTTTTTCAATAAATAACTTGCGAATACCATAGAATTTAAGGTTTTAAATTGCCGGCTGTTTTTTATTGTTTTAATCTCTATAAATTGCTTCGGTTTCTTCTAATTTTCACTAATTTTGGTCCTTAAGGTTTGGTTATTAGACCACTTGTACATTATTTTTCAGGGAACTATTTTTTGAACCTATAAAATTGTGCATCATAATTAGACTTATTGAAGATAAATAAAAAAACATGCCAGTAACAGGAAAGCTAAAATTTGAATATAGAATCGCAATCATCTATTTTATCATAGGGTTTTTATGGATTTATTTTTCAGATACATTTTTTGATACACTCATTACCGATAAAGAAACGCTGGCAAAACTAAACATACTTAAAGGTTCTTTTTATGTTGTGGTCACCTCAATTCTTCTTTATCTGTTGGTCAAATCCCATATGGATAAATTGCAAAAAGCAGATGTTTTAATTAAGCAAAGAAGCGAAAAAATTGAAATTCAAAATGAAGAATTACAAATAGCCAAAACAAAAGCAGAAGACAGCGAAACTTTTTTAAACAATATTTTTGACCATATTCCAAACATGATTTTTGTTAAAAGTGCTGACGATTTGCGCTTTGTCAGTTTTAACAAAGCCGGCGAACAATTTATGGGTCATACAAGGGAAGAATTAATTGGCAAGAATGATTATGATTTTTTTCCAAAAGAAAAAGCTGATTTTTTCACTGGTAAGGATAGAGAAGTGCTTAATTCCGACGAACCTTTAATAATTGTTGAAGAAGCGATCAATACCAAAGACGGAACAAAAATTTTATTCACAAAAAAAGTTGCTATAAAGGATAAAAAAGGGAATGTAAAATATTTGCTCGGAATTTCAGAAGACATCACTGCCAAAAAAGAAATTGAAAAACAATTAATCACAGCCAAAGAACGTGCAGAACAAAGTGATCGATTAAAGTCGGCATTTTTGGCAAATATGAGCCATGAAATTCGAACACCAATGAACGGCATTCTGGGCTTTGCAGATTTATTGAAAGAACCGGATCTTTCTGGGGAAAAACAACAAAAATATATTGATATTATCCAGAAAAGCGGTATTCGCATGCTTAACATTATCAACGACATTGTAGATATTTCAAAAATAGAAGCAGGGTTGATGCAAGTTGATTTAAGAGATTCTAATATCAATGAGCAGGTTGAGTTTATTTATACTTTTTTCAAACCTGAAGTTGAAGCCAAAGGCATTGTGCTGGCAGTTAAAAACACCTTACCTGCAAAAGACGCCAATATTAAAACAGATCGTGAAAAACTTTATGCGATACTCACCAACCTTATAAAAAACGCCATTAAATTCACCAATAAAGGTTTTATCGAATTTGGTTATAAATTGATAAATGACGATGGAATTGCCAACCTGGAGTTTCACGTTAAAGACACTGGAATTGGAATTTCAAAAGACAAACAGGAAGCCATCTTTGAACGATTTATTCAGGCTGATATCTCAAATTTAATGGTACTTCAAGGTACAGGATTGGGTTTGGCTATTACCAAAGCCTATGTTGAAATTTTGGGCGGTAAAATTTGGGTGGAGAGTGAAGAAGGCGTGGGCTCAACATTTTATTTTACCATTCCAAGCAATATTGAATTGGCAGAGGAAGAGGTAATTATAAATGATAAGGTTACTGTTGAAGATGGTAAAAAAGTACAAAATCTAAAAATACTGATAGCTGAAGATGATGAACCATCGGCCATGTTAATTTCATTAATGGTTGAAGAAGAAAGCAGAAATATTTTAACAGCAAGAACGGGCGTTGAAGCGGTTAATATGTGTCGCAATAATCCAGATCTGGATTTAATTCTGATGGATATTCAAATGCCTGAGTTGAATGGATATGAAGCAACAAGCCAAATTAGGCAATTTAACAAAGATGTGGTTATTATTGCACAATCTGCTTATGCATTGTCTCACGATAGGCAAAAAGCGATAGATGCAGGATGCAATGACTATATTTCCAAACCTATTTTAAAAGGTGATTTATTGACGTTAATACAAAAGCACTTATACTCTTAAAGGAGTTATAAATACAATAAAAAGCCGTAAAAACTTAATTTTAGTTTTTACGGCTTTTTTTGTTTTAGGTTAAAAATTATTTTATCAGAAATTCATTATTCCCACTTCAAATCATCAATATAATAAATGTCCGTTGCTGTTCCGTCTGATGCGCCTCCATTAAAAAACAATACTATTTTCTTATGGTTTGCAGCAGCCTGGTCGCTAAAATCGAAAGTGTATTCCGTCCATGCATTTGCGGTGGTAATGGCGCCCCATACTTCTTTGGCTCCCGAAGTTCCGCCTTCTAATTTAGCCAATAAAGGCACTGCTTTTGTGGAATAAATTTTTATTTTCAATTTATTTTTTGTCGATAAATTCATTGCAGTTCCAAGTTCAAATACTAAGGCATCCCAAGCGTCTGCACCATTATCGGTAACTTTTAAAACTGAAGCACTGGTGTTGATTCCTGTTTTGAATGGATTTGTAACAATTTCTGTGGTAATACAGCAAACTACTGCATAGTTTTGTTGGCATTCAAAATTATTCACAATGCTTAAATCTGGAATCACTCCAGCACAAGCATCATATGCCGCAAACCTGATGTCATCAATATAGTAAACATCTGTTGCCGTACCGTCATTTTGACCTCCGTTGAAGAATAACACTATTTTTTTATGATTTGCTGCAGCTTGGTCACTAAAATCAAATACATACTCTGTCCAGATTCCAGTTACAGTAATAGCGCCCCAAACTTCTTTGGCGCCTGAAGTTCCTCCTTCTAATTTAGCTAATAAAGGCACAGCTTTTGTTGATAATATTTTAATTCTCAGGTAGTTTTTGGAAGATAAGTCCATAACCCTTCCCAAATCAATCACCAAAGCATCCCATGCATCTGTTCCGTTATCGGTAACTTTTAGTACCGCATCACTTGTGTTTATGCCACTTTGATCAGGATTTTCAACTATTGAATTTGTAACAAATCCCGGAATGGTTGAATTTTGCTGGCAATTAAAATCGTTTACAATACTTAAATCGGCTGCAACGCCATTGCAAGGATCAGAAACTTCAGCAAATTTTAAGTCGTCTATAAAATAAACCTGAGTACCATCTGTATCGACTCCGGCATTAAAAAACAAGACTAATTTTTTATGATTTGCGTTGGCCTCGCTGCTAAAATCGAAGGTGTATTCAACCCATTGTCCGGTAGTTATTATTTGAACATCTTTTTCAATGCCGTTAGAAGTTCCGCCTTCCAACTTAGCTTTTAAAGTACCGGCAACAGGCGCAAGCACTTTTATTTTGAAGGCATTGTGGGTGGTTAAATTTATTGGCGCGCCAAAATCAACGATTACAGCATCCCAGGCACCAGTTTCATCAACGTATTTTCCGGAGAATTTGCTGCTGTTTATGGCGTTTTTGTTAGGGGTTGCGGTAAGTGTTACTTCAGGAACATCCTGATTTTTTTGGCAATCAAAATCATTTATGATATATATATCTTCAGCCACACCAACGCAAGGATCTACCGATGTATCCCATCTTAAATCATCAATATAATAAACGTCGGCACCGTTGGTGTCAACACCTGCATTGAAAAATAATACTATTTTTTGATGATTTTGATTGAACTGACTGCTAAAATCGAAGGAATATTCAACCCAATTAGAAGTGTTTGAAATAGTGGCATCCACTTCAAATCCGCCAGAAGTACCGCCTTCCAGTTTGGCTTTTAAAGTACCGGCAACACTTGTTTGCACTTTAATTTTAAAAGTATTTTTTGTTGAAAGGTTTATTGGAGCACCAAAATCTATAATTAATGCATCCCAGGCTCCGGTTGGATCAATGTATTTTCCTACAAAAGAACTTTTATTGATTCCGGTTTCATACGGATTTCTCATAGGTTCTACATTTGGAAGCAGCATATTTTCCTGGCATTGAAAATCATTGATAATGGAAGGGTCTGCAGTTTCCGGAGTTTCACAAGGAACTGTTTCAATAAAAGGATAAAAAGAGTCTTCATCACATGATATAATACTTGTCATCAACAGCATAACAAGTAATAAATTGATTGGTTTAAATTTAAAAGTTCTCATAAAATTCGGTTTTTGTTATCGTTAAAACTGCTATTTTGGATTTGATTTCGATTATTTATTAATTTTATTTCAGCGTAAAACTCGTTTCAAGTAATTCTTCACTATTGGTTCCCACAAAAAGTTTAAATTCACCAGCTTCGGCTTTAAAACTCATATCTTGAGTGTAAAATGCCAAATCATCAGAAGTTAGTGTAAAGGTTATTTTTTTGGATTCATTGGGTTCCAGCATCACTTTTTCAAAGCGTTTAAGTTCTTTTAATGGCAGGGTAACGCTGGCCACCATATCTCTCATATAAAGTTGCACAACTTCTTCACCTTTAAAAGAGCCAGTATTTGTTACTGTAACACTAATGTTTATTTTCTCTTTAAATGCATAGGTTTTTTTGTCAATGCGGCGGCAACGACGTCTTCGCCCGGCTCCAGCCGGCCGCCAGGGAAGGCGATCTGCCCGGCATGACGGGCGAGGCCGGCCGACCGGACCGTGAACAGCAGCGACGCGCCCTCGGGGGCGTCC
>JAWOHJ010000017.1:0-13497 GCA_046485225.1 Lutibacter sp.
CCAATTCTAATTTTCCCAAGGTGGTTTTGGTGGTGAAAAAACCATAGTTGATATAAGCGTTATTTTTTTCTATTTTTTCAATAGTTCCGGTTGAATTTGATCCAGTAATTTTTACCCTGTCCTTTACTTTATATACGTAATCCGATTTTTGTTTTGCGGTGATTACGGCTTCTTTTTGCTGAATTTCCCTAACTTTTACCACTTCAACCATCACTTCTTTTTCAGTTATTTTAAGCTTTTCTTCTTCCTTTTGTTTTTCAACCTTTACTTTTTGTTTTTCAACTTTTGTGACCGGTTTTATGGGATTTTTCTTTATAAATTTTCCTTTTTCATTGGCAAGCCAATTGTTAAACTCGGTGGTCAATTCTTTTTTATTGTTTGTCTGAAAATATTTATTGATGAGCTCATTTATTTTTCTTCCGTAAGCAAGCATTTTTTGGTTGCTGTCGTACAACTCTTGAAAATTCTCTAATTTTTCCTGAATTTTCTGTTGTTTTTCTGATAAATGATCAGATTGTTTGATGGCTTTCGATTTCTCTAATTCCAGTGTTTCCGATGTTTTTTGTAAAATGTTACGCTCTTGCTGCAGTTTAGAAATGGTTTTATCGAGCCTTACTTTTTCAACTTTAACACGTTTTTTTGCCTTGTTGATCAAACTAAAAGGAATGCCGTTTTTTAGGGCAACCTCAAAAGTAAAAGAGCTTCCCGCTTGTCCGATAAACAATTTATACAAAGGCTGCAGCGTTTTTTCGTCGAATTGCATATTGGCATTTACCACATTTTCCAATTCGCTTGCCAAAACTTTTAGGTTGGCGTAATGTGTTGTGATAATTCCAAAGGCTTTTTTTTCGTAAAATTCTTCCAAAAATATTTCCGCCAGTGCGCCGCCCAATTCGGGATCGCTACCTGTACCAAATTCATCAATTAAAAATAAAGTGCGATCATTGCATTTTCGCAGAAAGTTGCGCATATTTTTTAATCGGTAACTGTACGTGCTTAACTGATTTTCAATGGATTGGTTGTCGCCGATATCGGTTAGTATATTTTCAAAAAAGCAAGTTTCCGAGCGAAAATGAACAGGAATCAGCAAACCGCTTTGCAACATGGCCTGCAGCAAACCAATGGTTTTTAACGTAATACTTTTTCCGCCGGCATTTGGTCCGGAGATCACGATGATTTGTTGTTGGGTATTTAATTCCAGCGTTTGTGGAAAAGTTTCCAAACCTTTATCTTTATTATTCAAAAATAAAATAGGGTGGTAGGCATCTTTTAAAAACACCTTTTTTTCTGAAGTAATTTTAGGCAAACATGCGTGAACGGTTTTTGCATACTTTGCTTTTGCGCCAATTACATCTAGTTTTATGAGGTAATTTTGATAATCAATTAAATCTGGCACAAATATCCTGGTGGAATCGGTCAGTTCTTTTAGAATTCTTACGATTTCCTGATGCTCATCATACCCTAGGTTTTGAAGTTCCCGAGCAAATTGCAACGTGGTTTCCGGAGCAATAAACACGATGCTTCCTGTTTTTGATGTGCCCAACAAACTGCCTTTCACTTTTTTGCGATGCATCGCCTGAACCGCCAAAACCCGCTGATTGTCAACCACAGACTCTCGAATTTCATCTAAATATCCTGCGCTGTTGCAATGGTTTAAAGCTTTGTTGAAACTTGCTCCAATTTTAGAACGTATGGCATTTATTTCTCCTCGCAACTGTTTCAATAATGATGAAGCATTATCGTGAACTTCGCCAAACGGCGTAATAATGGCTTTTATGTTTTCTATCAGTTCTTTTTGGATTTCAATTTCTTCTGAAAATTTAAAAAGCGTGGGATAAATCAACTTAAATTTATTGAAGAATTTAAGCAGTTCAAAAATCGTATTGGCGTTATTTGTAATTTTTAAAAATGAAGTGGGTTCAAGATAGCTGTTTTCAATCTTTAAAAGGTGAATTTCCTTTTGAATATCATCAAAATAATGACTCGGAATTCGGTTGTCATTTTCAAGAGACGACAAATATTCGTTCACCTGAAGTAATTCTGGAATCAGTATTTTTTCTGATTTTAATGGCCTGATTTGCAATGCGGCTTCTTTTCCCAAATCTGAAATACAATAGCCTCCAACTTTTTTTAAAACGGTAAAAAATTCTAAATCTGTTAATGTTTTTTCTGAAATACTGCTCATAAATTACCTTTCTTTTCAAAAGTTTTACAAAAGTAACGATAAATGATTAAAGTATATAGCTTAAAGGTTAAAGGAAAAAGTTCAAAGTTAAAGAAACAATCAATTTCATAATTTTCATTAATTTTGTCGATAAATAAAAAAATTAATTGATGCATTTGAATATTAGCGACAGCTGGAAACCGTTATTGCAAACGGAATTTGAAAAGCCTTATTTTGAAGAACTTATAAAATATGTAAAGGAAGAATATGCTGTAAATTCTTGTTATCCTGCGCCAGATCAAATTTTTGAAGCGTTTAATTTGTGTTCATTTGAAGATTTAAAAGTGGTGATTATTGGACAAGATCCTTATCACGGAGAAGGGCAGGCGCACGGATTGTGTTTTTCGGTAAATGATGGCATAAAACATCCGCCGTCATTAAAAAATATTTTTAAGGAAATTGAGTCCGATTTGTCAATTCCCTATCCGGAAAGCGGAAATTTGGCGCGTTGGGCCAGGCAAGGGGTTCTTTTATTGAATGCCACATTGACAGTAAAAGAAAAAAACGCAGGATCGCATCAAAATAAAGGATGGGAACAGTTTACTGATGCCGTTATTTCAAGTATTTCTGAAAAAAAGCAGCACGTTGTTTTTTTATTGTGGGGTAATTATGCCAAAAAGAAAGGTAAAAATATAGATTTAAAAAAGCATTGTGTTCTAACCAGCGGCCATCCTTCGCCATTAAGCGCCAACCGAAGGTGTTGGTTTGGTAATAAACATTTTAGCGAAACAAATAACTATTTGAAAAACAACAACTTACTTGTTGTAAAATGGTGATTAATATCATATTGTATTTGTGCAATAATTGTTACTTTTACAGAAATTAAATCAAAAAAAATGAAAAATAACATGAAATTTTTTACAGTGCTTTTTAGCATACTATTAATGGTTGGTTGCAAGGATAAAGAAAACTATTCGAAAATAAATAATGCAACAGCTGCTGCAAAAACTGATGTTCACAAAATTGTGGTGAAGGAAGCAGTGGATGGCGGTACTTACGTTTATTTAAATGTTGATGAAAACGGGAAAAATTATTGGATGGCAATTTCAAATATTCCAGTAACTGTTGGCAATACGTATTATTATGATGATGGAATGGTGATGAAAGATTTTGAAAGCAAACAGTTGAATAAAACATTTGATGAAATTATATTTACAAATACAATAAGAACCACAGAACTATCCGAAGAACCAACTGTTAATGAAGAGAATCCTCACACCGCAGCACCAGTTGCAGTTCAGAATGATGTAAAAATTGAAAAACCAAAAAACGGAACTTCTTTATCCGAATTATTTTCTGCCAAAAAATCATTTTCAGGAAAATCAATTATAGTGAAAGGCAAAGTAGTTAAAGTGAACGATGGTATTATGGATAAAAATTGGATTCATATTGTTGATGGAACCCAGTTTGAAAATCTAGGTGATTTGACCATTACAACTACTGAAACAGTTAATATTGGTGATATTGTCACTTTTAAAGGCGTTATTGTTTTAGACAAAGATTTTGGACAAGGATATGTTTATGATATTTTAATGGAAGAAGCCAAGTTGGTTAAATAGTGAGTTAAGAATTTAAACATAAGATTAAATAGAAAAAAGTGCCTCACGGCACTTTTTTCATACTAATCAAACTTACTAAGAATGATAACAAAGGTTACAAAACTTTGCTTCAAATAATATATAGCAATGTTTGTGCCATAAAATGCACTTTTTAGTTAATAAACAGTTAATAATGTCACTATGCTTAATGATAAAATTATAATCAAAAGTTAAGCATTTAGCGTTCAGTAGTTGTGGTTATTTTTTCTGGTTAAAAGCAGGAAGAATTAATTTTTAAAAACATTTGGCAGATAAATAAATTCTCTGCCAATTATTCCAAATGTCGCTGTGCTTTGTAAGAAGACCTGACTAATGCGCCACTTTCGACATATTTAAATCCCATTGTCATTCCAATTTCTTTGTATTTATTAAATTGTTCAGGCGTTATAAATTCAATCACCGGCAAATGTTTTTTGCTGGGTTGTAAATATTGTCCAATAGTTAAAACATCAACTTGTGCATTTGCCAAATCCTGCATGGTTTCCAATACTTCTTCTTCCGTTTCGCCCAAACCAAGCATAATGCCCGATTTTGTTCTGCGTTGACCTTGGGTTTTCATATAAAGCAGCACTTCCAAACTTCGGTCATATTTTGCCTGAATTCTAACTTCTCTCGTTAATCTTCTCACAGTTTCCAAATTGTGGGAAATAACTTCAGGTGCCACTGCCAAAATTCTGTCGATATTGGTTTTGTTTCCCTGAAAATCGGGAATTAAGGTTTCAAGCGTTGTATCAGGATTTGCTCTTCTGATGGCGTTAATTGTTTCCGCCCAAATAATGGAACCGCCATCTTTTAAATCGTCTCTGTCAACTGATGTGATTACAGCATGTTTAATTTTCATGAGTTTAATGGAACGTGCCACTTTTTCAGGCTCTTCCCAGTCAACAGTTTCAGGTCTGCCAGTTTTTACGCCGCAAAATCCGCACGATCTTGTGCAGGTATTCCCTAAAATCATAAATGTGGCTGTGCCTTCAGTCCAACATTCACCCATATTCGGACAGCTTCCGCTGGTGCAAATGGTATTTAATTTATATTTATCGACTAAATTTCTTAATTCAGTATATTTTTTTCCAACGGGCAACTTAACGCGTAACCAAGCCGGTTTTTGAATTTTATCGGGTAATGAAGTTGTTTCTTGTGACATGTTTAATTAAAATTGACTGCAAAAATACAAAGAAATAATAAACTAATTTAAGGTATAGAGGTACCAAATGCTAAAACCGATTAAAAACAGGATGCCAAACCAGCTCAGGATTTTAAGCGGTAAGGAAGGTCTCCATGCTATTGGCGTGTGTTTGCCGGAAATTAACATAAAATTTATGATGGCAAAAAATGGTGCCGTTAAAAACGATAATATAGTAGCGATTTTTATTAAAAAACCCATTTCCGATTGAAAGAAAACCAAGATTGAGATAGTGCCAATGGCCAAAAAACTGATCCAAAACCAGTACATATTTTTATACGATTTTTTTGTTAGCAGATCATAAGCTTTTGTCATTGCCCTTGGTGATGCATCTAACGTAGTAATTGTTGTACTAAACATCGTTGTAAAAGCGGCAGCGGCAATGAAAATGTACATTTCGGGTCCTAAATTTTTGGTGTAAAGCGTGATGAGCTGTTCTGAAAATTGAACAGCGCCTAAATCAAAAGTTTCTCCGGAATTAAACATCACGATAGCTCCCAAGGCCACAAAGAAAATGCCGATGACCAAGGTGCTTATAAAACCGATGTTAAAGTCGAAAATGGCTTGTTTTGGCGTGAATTCGTTGGATTTGTCTTTTTGTTTTTCCAAAGCCCAAAGCGATTGCCAAATAGAAACATCGAGCGGGGCTGGCATCCATCCTAAAAAAGCGATTAAAAAACCAACTTCAATAGTTCCTTTCGGAATAATTTGCACAAAGCTGTAGGTGTTTGTTGAATTAAAAGCCGCTATAATTAAGGCAATAAAAGTGCTTAACGTTAAGGTGACTACAATAATTTTCATCAATTTATCAAGCAAATTGTATCGTCCAATAATTAATATAGCAAGACAAATCAACGTAATAATGATACTCCAAATTACCGGGTTTGTGGTAATTCCAAATAAATTGGCTGCCAATCCGGCAGTAACAATGGTTACTGCTGCCTGAATGGTGAACATCGTCGCCAGGTTTAAAATAAAATAGGCAAGTAATACGCCCTTTCCCAATCTTTTATAGCCGTCCAGCAAACTTTCGCCGGTTGCAGTGGCATATCTTGGGCCGTACTGAAAGAATGGATATTTTACGATATGGATTAAAACCAGGGCCCAAACTAATCCAAAACCAAAGTCGGCTCCCGCTCTTGTTGATTGCACCAAATGTGAAACGCCAATCGCGGCTCCGGCAAAAAGCAAACCCGGACCTAATTTTTTAAGCCAATGCGATTTTTTTGAAATCAACTTTCGGTAGATTTTTTAATAATTTCCGCCAATAATTTTTTGGCTCGTGACAGCTTTATTTTGATGTTACCAATGGGCTCATTTAAAATTTCGGCCATTTCTTTGTAACTCATTTCCCTGAAATAGCGCAGATTGATTATTTCCTGATAATGTGGCTTTAAGAGCTTTAAATGATGTAGTAATTGCGCTAAATTTTGATCTATAATCAACTGATCCTCAGCAGAAGGACTTTCGTCTGTAATTTTATACGCTTCAGATTCTTTTTTATCGATGGAAATGGTTTCTGTGCGTTGTTTTCTTAAATGATCCAGAAAAATATTTTTCGAAATTGAAATGAGCCAGGTTTTAAAATTGTAGCTTTCGTTATACAAATCAATTTTATCAAACGCTTTTGAAAAGGTTTTTATGGTAATATCTTCGGCTTCGTCTTCATCTTCAGTTTTCAATAATTGAAAACGGTAAACATCACTCCAATAAGTATTGAGCAAAGTATTAAAAGCCTTTTGGTCTTTATTTCTTGCTTTTTCAATTAAATCAGCGATATCATTGTTTTTTTTTACCAATGCGTAGGTTTTGATCTCATATTTTTTATAAAGATAAACATTTGAATCAATATTAAAAATATTTCAAAAAAAGGAATAAATGGTATTAAATCGCTTTCATTTAATTTTTTTGCGGAGAAGCCGATAACCAAATATTGAAATAGAAGTCGGGTCGCGATTAAAACTGCAATTATTTGCCATTGATACAGAAATCCTAAAAGTATGATGGCCAAAATCCAAAATAACATTTGAGAGATAAAAAAAAGCCCCAATAAAAATTTATGAAAAGGTTTGTAGAAGGAAGCTGTTGAAATATGCCTTCTTTTTTGTTGAATCCAATCTTTAAAATCCGTTTTAGGAACGGATTCGGTAAAGCTGTTTTGAGAACATGAAATGGCCGTATTTTTCTTTGTTGCTACTTCATTTATAAATAAATCATCATCACCCGATTTAATTTTCATGTGGTTTATAAAACCATTTACCTTGAAAAAAGTCGATTTTGTGTAGGCTAAATTACGGCCAACGCCCATATACGGAATGCCAATTTTTGCATAGCCAAAATATTGGATGGCGCTTAAAAGTGTTTCAAACCGAATGAGTTTGTTAAGCCAAGATTTTTTAATTTTTTGATAGGCGCCGTATCCCAAAACTATTTGATGTTCCTTGCTGAAATTACCAACCATTTCAGTGATCCAGCTTTCAGAAACAGGAATGCAGTCGGCATCCGTGAACAATAAATGTTCGTGTGATGCTGCTTTAATTCCTAAAGTTAGTGCGTATTTTTTACTTCCCCAAAATTGTTCATTTACGGCAACATCCACAATTTTTATTGGAATTGATGATTCTTTTTTAAACTGTTCCATCACTTTTAAAGTACGGTCACTTGAACGATCATTGATTAAAACCAATTCAAAATTTTTGTAATTTTGATTTAAGAAAAGATGCAGATTTTCAGTTAAGTTTCTAGCCTCATTTTTTGCGCAAATAAGTACAGAAACAGGCCGATTGAAATTATTTTCGACTGTTTTTTTTTTATAAAATGAAAATGATCCAAAAATAATAACGTAATAAATAAATTGAATGCAAAAAATTGCTAAAAAAGCAATAAACAAATATTCGAGCATCTCTTATTTATTTTCACATTGATCAGGCAATCTTCCGCAATATCCGCAGGCTTCACCGTCTTTATTCAAATGTGGATTTTGGCTTGCGCAAGTTCCCGCAAATTTACCGTCTTTTTTCGCCCAAATTTTAATGGCGATTCCTATAACACCTAGGGCTAAAAGGCCAATTGTAATAAGTACTAGTTTCATAAATTAATATTAAAGTGCAAAGATACTGATTAATCAGCGATGCGTAAATATCGAATTATTTATTTTTTTAATTCGAGATAATGCAATGAAATAAGTTAAAAATAATGTAGTTAGTGAAAAAAACTGTTAAATATTATGATAATTATTTGTATTGTGGGTAATAATTATTATATTGTCAGTCAATTAATATTTAATGTTTTTTTAAATTTATTGTTTAATAACCATCTAAAACTTTTAAAATTATAAAAATTATTTGAATTGATAAATATTAATTGATTTAAAACTAAAAGACTCGTCCACTTTTTTAAAATAGACGAGTCTTTGTTTTTTAAAGAATGAAGGATTATTTTTTCACCAATTCATCCTGAACATTGCTTGGCACCAATTCAAAATTTGAAAATTTAGTGCTAAAACTTCCTCTTCCTTGGGTTATTGAACGCAATGTTGTTGAATATTTATACATTTCGGCCAATGGTGTTTTTGCTTTAATGGTTTGGTATTTGCCCTCACTGTCCATTCCAAGAATTATTGATCTGCGCGATTGTAAATCGGTCATAACGTTACCCATTAATTCCTCGGGTACCTTTACGGAAAGTTCATGAATTGGTTCCAATAATTTAGGTTTGGCATTTAAGAAGGCTTCTTTAAAAGCATGTGCTCCGGCAATTTTAAATGAAATATCATTGGAATCTACAGCGTGCATTCTTCCGTCAAATAGCATCACCCGAACGTCTCTGGCGTAAGATCCGGTTAAAGGACCTTCTTCCATAACTTCTAAAATACCTTTTAAAACTGAAGGTAAATAGCGAGCATCAATAACACCGCCAACAATGCAATTGTAGAATATTAATTTTCCGCCCCAATCAAGGTTAACTTCTTCTTTGCCTCTTATGTTAAATCCTTCAGGCTCCGGCATTCCTTCAAACCAAGGTTCAATTTTAATGTGAACTTCACCAAACTGTCCTGAACCTCCCGATTGTTTTTTGTGTTTATAACTTGTTGTGGCAGATCGTTGTATGGTTTCACGATAGGCAATCTTCGGTTGATCAAAAACAGCTTTCAGTCCATAGGTATTTTGCAAAATCCAGTCAATGGTTGCTAAGTGTAATTCCCCTTGGCAAGATAAAATGAGTTGCTTTAACTCTGATGAATACTTAATGCTGACGGTTGGATCCTGGCTATGAATTTTTTTAAGCGCTTCATTTAATTTTTCATCATCATTTTTATCAAAAGCCCTTACTGCTTTTGTAATTCTTGTTTCTGGATAAATAATAGGTTTTATGGTAATGTTAGAACCTTTTGTTCTTAAAGTATCATTTGTTTCTGTATATTTTAATTTTAAGGTGGCTCCAATATCGCCGGCACTTAATTTTTCAACAAGTTCACGATTTTTACCGTCCATAATATAAAGCTGGTTTAAAATTTCAATTTCACCATTTCGTGAATTCTCCAACTTATCATTTTGCTTAATTTCTCCCGATTTAACTTTAAAGAAACTAATTTGTCCTAGATTTGGTTCATAAACTGTTTTAAAAATAAACAACGCAGTTGGTGCATTTGGCTTACATTCAATAGCATTGCCTTCAACGCTTTGTTCAGGCTTTAAATCGGCTGCCGATGGGGCAACATTGTCAATAAATCCCATCAAACGTCCGGTACCCATATCATTTAATGCTGAAATGCAAAATACCGGGAATAATTCATGATTTAACATCCCTTTTTTGATTCCTTGGCGCATTTCATCTTCATTAAGGGTTCCTTTGTCAAAATAAAGTTCCATTAAATTTTCATCATTTTCAGCTGCTTTTTCAATCAATTCATTTTGAAGTTCGGTTGCGTGTTCAATTTGGTCTTTTGGAATTTCCAGTTTTTCAGGTTTTCATCCTTGTGGTCCAAATTTGTACATTTTCATTTTAAGCACGTCAATTATGCATTGCGCACCATCAACAACATGCGGATATTGAACTTTAACCACATTTTTTCCCACCAATTCAATAATGCTTTTATAACTTTCGTCGAAATCGGCACTTGGATGGTCTATTTGATTGATCACAAATAAGGTTGGATGCGAAAATCGGTCTATATAATCCCAAATAATTTCTGTACCAACTTCAACGCCATATTGTGCGTTAATAACCATCACAACAGAGTCGGTCACATGCATTGTGGAGGCAATTTCACCGATGTAATCATCCAGTCCGGGTGTGTCAATAATGTTTATTTTGTAGTTGCGCCATTCGGTATGAAGTGGCGTAGCGAAAACGGAAGTTTCTCTTTCATGTTCTATCGCGTGGTAGTCGGAAATGGTGTTTTTGTTTTCAACGCTACCACGGCGGCTGACTAATCCGGCTTCAAAGAGCATGGTTTCGGCCAATGTTGTTTTACCACTTTTATGGGCACCAACAAAAGCTACATTTTTAATGTGTTTATCATCGTATATTTTCATAATTCAATGGTTTTTATAAAAAGTTTTATAAAAGTACAAACTTTTTAATATAATAATATGATGAATGTTAGGGTTTTTTTAAAGTGTTTTGATTATTTATTTTGGGTTTGAAATCCATATATGGGTTTAAGGATAACAATTTTACAGTTCAGCGGAAATAAACGACAATTCAGAAAGTAAAAGTTTTTCAATTCGGTAAAACTTGGCAAATTTGACCTATAAAATAATAGTAATCTTAAAATTTAAACCTATGCAACAAGTAATTTTAGCGATAGCCTTATTGATTTCATCAATGATTTTCGCGCAAACAGCTACAAACAAATCAGATGAAGGAATTACGGTTACAGTTTCTGCAGTAAATGCATTAAGTGACAATGGAACTGTTAAATTCGCCCTTTATGATAAAGAAAATTTCATGAAACAGCCTATTTATTCCAAATCTGCTTCAGTAGAAAAAAGTAAAAGTACCGTTGTATTTGAAAATGTTCCCCAGGGAAATTATGCCATTATTTGTTTTCATGATGAAAATGATAACAATAGTATGGATTTTAATGAAAATGGCCTGCCAAAAGAAAGTTACGGATTGTCAAACAATAAGATGAATTTCGGTCCGCCCGAATTTGATAGCGCAAAATTTGAAGTTAAAAATGAAGATTTAAGTTTAGAAATTAAATTTTAAATTGCAGTTGTAAAAAATTAATTAAGCCAAGATGAATTTCAACTTAAAACATATCATAAAAGTATCGACAATATTAGCAATAATAATATTTATTATTGAGCGATTAATTTTTAATGGTGGTTTTAATCAGCCAATAGATGAACTAGTTAAAGTTTTTGTTATACATTTTATGTATGCCTTTGTATTAAGTATAATAAATGGTTATTTCTATCATTTTTTAGAAGAAAAATTTACTTGGAAAGAACATTCACAAAAACGTTTAATTATTGGTGCTTTTGGTTCAGTTATATTAACAATGATTGGATTGGTCATATTAAGATTTGTAACACTTGTGGCTATTTTGAGAAACCCGATTGAAAGCTTTTTAAGCGATCCAAGTGCAAAAGCATATTATTCTTTTGGTTTGGGTATGACAATCATCATAAGTTTAGTGTTTCATTCCATAATTTTTTACAAAGCTTTAACAGAGAAAAAAGTAAAGGAACAGCAAATTGTTGCCAAGACCGAAACTGCCAAATATGAATCCCTAAAAAGCCAGATTGATCCGCATTTTTTGTTCAACAGTTTAAATGTTTTAACCTCATTGATTGGTGAAAATCCGAAACTTGCCGAAAAGTTTACCACCAAACTTTCAAAAGTTTACCGTTATGTTTTGGAACAAAAAAATAAGGATTTAATTGAATTGGATGAAGAATTGACTTTTGCCAAAACCTATATGGAATTGCTGAAAATGCGGTTTGAAAATGCGGTAACGTTTGATATTCCTGAAAAAGCGAGTGATTCAGATTATAAAATTTTACCGTTATCGTTGCAATTGTTATTGGAAAACACCATAAAACACAATGTGGTTTCCGAAGAAAATCCGTTAAAAGTAACTATTAGGGAAGAAAATGGCTATTTGGTGGTTTCCAATAATTTTAATCCGAAAACCATCATGGAAAACGGAACCAAAATAGGATTAAAAAATATTATTGAACGCTATCATTTAATCACCTTAAAAAAAGTGTTGGTTGAAAAAACCAACGAAAATTTCATCGTAAAATTACCATTATTAACACAAAAAACGAATACCATGAAAACAGAAACTATAGAAAGTAACAAATATTTAAGAGCCGTGGAACGCGTGCATGACATCAAAGAATTTTATGGAAGCCTAATTTCTTATTGCATCGTAATTCCATTTTTAATTTTTATAAATTTCAAGTATGTACCGCAATTCCATTGGTTTTGGTTTCCAATGTTTGGTTGGGGAATCGGACTTATATTTCACGGATTTAAAGCTTTCAGCTACAATCCGATTCTCGGAAAAGACTGGGAAGAACGTAAAATTAAGGAATATATGGAAAATGAAGACAAGCAGTATTGGGAATAAAGGCCCCCTAACCCCCGAAGGGGGACAGAGCGTAAAAAAAATGTTCAGTGAACATTTTTAGCGAATGTGCCAGCTGGCGCGTTGGGCTTTAAAAAAGTTAAAAGCTAAAAGTTAAAAAATTGTAGATCGTAAATCAAAAACCAAAAAAATGAAAACAGCATATACCGAAGAACAAAAATATATCAGGGCAAAAAAGAATGTTGAAAAAGTTAAAGAGTTTTATTGGAGTCTATTTGCCTTCTTAATTACGATACCATTTTTAATATTCTTAAACCTGAAATTTTCTCCTGAATTTCAATGGTTTTGGTTTCCAATGATTGGTTGGGGAATAGGACTTGTATTTCACGCATTGGGTGCTTTCAATCATAATTTATTGTTTGGAAAAAATTGGGAAGACAGAAAAATTAAAGAATTTATGGATAAGGAAAAAAACAATTTTTAAAATCAGCATTATGAAAACAGAATACACAGAAGAACAAAAATATTTACGCGCTAAAAAAAAGGTAAAATCGATAAAAGGATTTTATGTACATTTAATGGTTTACCTTTTGGTAAACGCATTTTTAATAATTGCTAAGGTTTTTTCTGATGGCGGAACAGATGTGCTTTGGGAATGGCAATCGTATAATACGCTTTTGTTTTGGGGAATCGGACTCGCATTTCATGCTTTTGGTGTTTTTGGAATGGATATCATTTTAGGTAAAAACTGGGAAGATCAAAAAATTAAAGAATATATGGACAAGGACAAGCGAGAATTTTGGGAGTAAAAAGCCCCCTAACCCCCAAGGGGGAATTTTAAAGATGGAAGTTGAAAGCTGAAATTCAAATTAAATATTCAAAAATTGTACATCTAAAATCAAAATTACCAAAATATGAAAGCAGTAATTATTGAAGATGAAAAGCC
>JAWOHJ010000175.1:0-6488 GCA_046485225.1 Lutibacter sp.
TTAAAATTCAAATTCCCCAATCAGGTAACTGAAATGGAATTGATGATTTATTCTGTTTTGGGAAAACGCCTTCAATCTGAAACAATTACAAAATTAAATCCGACAACGGATATCTCTAATTTAGCACAAGGCTTGTACTTTGTGCAGCTTAAATTTGAAGATAAAATAAAAACGCTTAAAATTCTGATAAACTAAATGAAACGAGCCTCACAAATTTTGATACAAAACGGAATGATTAATGGCGAACAGCAGCTGTTACCGCTAAAAAATAAAATTTAAACAGATGAAACGAGCCATAACAAATTTTGATACATTAATGAATGATTATTGGCGAACGGCATCTGTACCAATAAAAAATAAAATATAAACAGATGAAAAATAGCATCACCAAATTATTCAACATTCAATATCCGATAATTCAGGCCGGAATGGTTTGGAACAGTGGCTGGAGACTGGCTTCCGCAGTAAGTAATGCGGGCGGATTGGGATTGATAGGCGCTGGTTCTATGTATCCGGAGGTATTGCGTGAACACATTCAAAAATGTAAAAATGCCACCCAAAAACCTTTTGGGGTGAATGTGCCGATGTTGTACCCAAACATTGAGGAAATTATGCAAATAATTGTGGAGGAAGGCGTTAAAATCGTGTTTACTTCCGCAGGAAATCCAAAAACCTGGACCTCTTTTTTACACGATAAAGGAATTACTGTTGTTCACGTTGTAAGCAGCGTGGCTTTTGCGTTAAAATCGGAGTTGGCTGGCGTCGATGCTGTGGTTGCTGAAGGTTTTGAGGCGGGCGGACATAACGGACGCGAAGAAACCACCACTTTTACATTGATTCCTATGGTAAAGGAAAAATTAAAAATTCCTTTGATTGCCGCAGGCGGTATCGCAACAGGACGAGGAATGCTGGCAGCAATGGTTTTGGGCGCCGATGGCGTTCAGATTGGAAGCCGATTTGTAGCGAGCAATGAATCATCTGCACATATAAAGTTCAAAGAAAAAGTGGTAACTACCCAAGATGGCGATACTTTGTTAACCCTGAAAGAATTGGCGCCGGTTAGGCTGATTAAAAATAAATTTTTTAATGAGTTGCAGGATCTTTACAAACAATGTCCGACTGCCGAGCAATTAAAAGAAAAATTGGGACGCTCCAGAGCCAAAAAAGGGATGTTTGAAGGTGATTTGGATGATGGAGAATTGGAAATCGGCCAAATTGCCGGATTGATTCACGAAATAAAACCGGCCGCTGAAATCGTAAAAGAAATTATGGAGGAATTTAACGAAGCAAAGAAATCTTTTTGTTAAAAGCACCTTAGCCGTCATTCTGAACCTGCCCTCACTTCATGCTAAATCTGCCTTCCCGTCATGCTGAACTTGGTTCAGCATCTGCCAAAAAATAATTTCTAAAAAACGTTACTTAGTCGTATTTCTTTTTTGGTGTGGTTCCCGGTTCTTTTTTCGGCATCGGGCCTCTTAAATGAATGATCAATCCGTTTAAGAAATTGCGCAAAATTTGATCGCCTACTTCTTTGTATTTTTCGTGGTCTTCATTTCTGAAAAAAGCACCCAATTCACTTTTTGTAATCTCAAAGTCAACCAGTTTACAAATATTTACAATATCCTCATCGCGCAATTTATGCGCTACACGAAGTTTTTTAAAAATGTCGTTGTTATTTAGTCCCATAGCTGCAAATGTACTTGTTTTTGAAATAAAAATTAATAAAAATGGCTAAATTCTAAAAATTACGGTATTTATAAAAGCTAAATTAAAATTGTTTTTTGTTTGGCAGAAAGCTGCCTTAGTGATTGCAATGAAAATCCTTTTTTGAGGTTTTTCTCCGAAAAAAAGATTGCAGTGAAAAGCACGACCGCTTTTTAAGCGGTAAGGCCCAAAATAATTTTAGTATTATATTGCTGCACTTTCTTTGGCCACAAAATTAAATAGGCACCATTGGCCTTACTTTGTAAAAATTAATTTTACGGCAACAAGCAACATAAATACGCCAAATATTTTTCTGAGCATACGCTGGTCAATTTGCAAAGCTATTTTTGAACCTATAAATCCGCCAATAATAAATAATATGGAAACCATAATTGCAATGCGCCAATCGATATTGCCGCCGGTGCCAGCGGTATGGTAATTGTAAACCGCCAAAAATGTGACAGGAGGAAGCATTACCGCCAGACTTAAACCTTGCGCATTGTGTTGCGTCAAACCTAAAAATAACACAAATAAAGGCACCATTATGATGCCGCCGCCAACACCTACAAGGCCGCTTAAAATTCCGGCAGACAACCCAATAATAATTAAAATGAGAATCGCAGTTACAGTCATTTTCATCTGTTTAAAATTTATTTTAAGCGGTAACAGTTCCAGTCTGCCTGATACAGGCAGTGATTAATCTTTTGTGTATCAAAATTTGTGATGCCCGTTTTATTTTGCTTCAACAGGAATTTTCAATTGATAGGTTTTTCCGGTTTTATTCTCCAGCGTATTTTCGCGCAACCACGGATTGTGTAATTTCATAATTTTGTAATTAATGCCTAAATCTATGGAATATTGGGCGACATCAGCTATTGGCGTGCTCACTTCAACAATTTTGGTGGGCGTTGCAGTATATAAATCCTCACTATCGAAAATAAATCCGTATTTCTCGGGATTAGACATGATTTCTTTAAGGGCAACAATTCTCAATATGTATCGTTCGGTTTCATCTCCCAAAAGCAAATCATAATAAGTGTTCACTTTTTGGGTTTCCATTTTGCTTGAAACTCCTCTGTTTCCGGCATTGTATGCGGCTGCAGCCAATGTCCAGTTACCAAAACGAGCTTTTGCTGATTTTAAATAATCGCAGGCCGCCTGTGTCGATTTTTCCAAATGGTAACGTTCATCAACATTTGAGTTGACTTCCAATCCGCCTTCTTTGGCGGTGGCATCCATTATTTGCCAAAAACCTTTGGCGCCGGCCGGAGAAGTTACGTTTAACAAGCCACTTTCAATTACCGCTAAATATTTAAAATCGTTTGGGATGCCATTCTTTTTCAAAATAGGCTCTATCGTCGGGAAAAACTTATGGGCTCTTTTAAAAAGTAGCATGGTATTCGATTGCCAGTAAGTATTCACCAACAATTCTCTGTCCATTCGTTCTTTTATATCGTCATTTTCGGTTGGCACGCGCTCTCCTGCAAAGTCCAATTTTTCAGGAATTTTTAAGGCCTTTATTTGGTAAGTTTCGCTCGTGTTTTTATCGCCTTCTTTAAGGTAATTGTCAGCTTCTGAATCAGATTTTTTAGCTGCAAAAATTAACAATGAACTTATCATTATCACCGCAATTAATCCAAGAATTTTAATTGACTTGTCCATATTTTTCTTCATTTTAAGGGTTTGTAAAGCGGCAAAATACAAATTAATTTGATGGAAACACTTTGCTTATGTTCATTTTAACATTTTATTTAAGGGAATCTGAAATTATTTTGCTGATGGTTTTTGCCCTGTTGATAATCATGATATGCGTACCTTTTTCAATAGGAATACAACCGTTTATATATTTAAACGAAAAAATGGCATCGGCAGTACCGTGGATGTGAAGTATATTTTCGATTGGTTTGTTTTGTTTCCAATGCAAGACGTTGTAAATAGACCAGATTAAATATTTTCTGTCTCTTACGGAAAAGTATTTTTTATATAATATTAAACGTTTTTTTGAAGTGTTTCCAAATGCCAAGAACGAAAATATTTCAATATTTTCAATCACTTTTGAAGGAAATAAAGTGTAAATTTTTGTTTTTTGAATGAATTTTAACGCCTTCGACAATTCGTTCCGACTTTTTACGCTTGAAATGATGATAACTTTTTTGCAGTGAAGGTGTTTGCTCATTTCCTGCACCATAATTCCGCCAAAAGAAACGCCTATTAAAACCGGATTTTCTTCAAGCACCAAATCGGACATGCGCTTGGCGTAGGATTCAATGGGTTCATGAGCCGATAGCGGAATTAACCATTCCAAAAAATGCAATTCAAATTTGTCTTCCGAAAATTGTAAGAATTCAAAAATTTCCGAACTTGCAGCCAAGCCGGGAACAAAATATATGGATGTTTTTTTATTTTCCATTAACTGTTTAGGATGTCTAAAATGATGGGTTTTAATCCGCTGAAGAAAAATTCAACAGCAATAACCATCACAATTAAACCCATCAAACGCATCATCACCTTATTTCCGGTTTTACCCATTTTTTCAGTAATTTTACTTGCGCCGACAAGGATTAAATAGGTTAAAAACAAAATGGCTGCCACGGTGGTGATCAACACTATTTTCATCGGAATTTCTTTGGCGTCTTCCATCAAAATAATGGCATTTGTGATGGCTCCGGGTCCGCAAATCATTGGAATTGCCAATGGCGTAATGGAAATATCTTCCACATAGGCATCAATTTTGTCTTCATCTTCCGTATGTTTAAAACTTCCCAATCTGGCCTGCAACATGTCCCAACCCATGGTAAAGAAAATTACACCCCCAACGATTCTGAAACTGTTTACTGAAATTCCGAAGAATTTAAATAAAATCTGCCCTGAAAAGGCAAAGGCAATAATGGTAAAAAATGCCACCAAAGTTGCTTTTTTAGCGGTTTGTTTGCGGCGCTCCTTGCTCAAAGTTGCCGTCATCGACATAAATATCGGCATCGTGCCCAACGGATTTATCAGGGTAAAAAACGAGGTGAAAACCAATAAGGCAAAAGGATATAAATCGCTCACAATTTTTATTTTTTTGATGTAAAATTAGTCAATAAAAACAGGAATTTTTTTCCAGTCAAAACGGACAATGCCGTCTTCATTAATTTCGGTTAATTTAATTTCATGCAGCGTATTTACCAATTCGGGATTCCAGGGTGTTTTCACTTTAACGTAATTTTCCGTAAATCCATAGATATAACCGTCTTTGTTTTCACTTTCAAATAAAACAGTGAAATTTTTCCCCAGCTGGCTTTCGTAAAAAGCCCTGCGTTTTTTAACGGATAAGCCCCGTAGCATTTTGCTGCGTTTGTTGCGAACATTCTGCGGCACAACGCCTTCCATCTCAACAGCTTCCGTGTTTGGCCTTTCCGAATAGGTGAAAACATGCAAATAAGAAATATCCAATTCGTTTAAATAGTTGTAGGTTTCTAAAAACAATTCGTCGGTTTCTCCTGGAAATCCAATAATCACATCAACACCAATACACGCATCAGGCATTTTGTTTTTTATGGCTTCAACACGGTTGGTATACGTTTCTTGTAAATAACGGCGCTTCATTAATTTGAGCAACGTGTCGCTGCCGCTTTGCAGCGGAATATGAAAATGCGGCACAAAACTTCTTGAGCCCGCCACAAAATCGATGGTTTCTTTTTGAAGCAAGTTTGGTTCTATGGAAGAAATTCTGAAACGATGAATGCCGTCAACATCATCAAGGGCTTTTACCAAGTCGAGAAAAGTGTGCTCGTGTTTTTTGTTGCCAAATTCACCTTTACCATAATCCCCAATATTTACGCCGGTCAGCACAATTTCTTTAATTCCTTTTTCTGAAATTTCTCTGGCGTTTTCCAATACATTTTCCAAGGTGTCGCTGCGCGAAATCCCCCTGGCAAGTGGAATGGTGCAATACGTGCATTTATAATCGCAGCCATCCTGAACTTTTAAAAAAGCACGTGTTCTGTCGCCAAATGAGTAAGATCCAACGTAAAAATTGGCATCTTCAATTTCGCAGGAATGTATTTCTCCCATGTCGTTTTTGGCAAGATTGGCAATATAATCGGTCACTTTAAATTTTTCTGTTGCGCCCAAAACCAAATCAACGCCATCAACGGCAGCCAATTCCTCAGGTTTTAACTGGGCATAACAGCCAATGGCAATTAAAAATGCTTTTTCATTTAATTTTAAAGCAGATTTAACGATGGATTTAAATCTTTTATCGGCATTGTCCGTTACAGAACAGGTGTTAATGACATATATATCAGCCACTTCCTCAAAATCCACACGTTCAAAACCTTCGTTTTGGAAGCTTCTGGCAATGGTGGAAGTTTCAGAAAAATTAAGTTTACACCCCAATGTGTAAAATGCGACTTTTTTTTGTGCGCTCATTCTTGTACATTTATCGGATGCAAAAGTACTGAATTATATTTTTATGACAAATGATTGCTAAAACACCAAAACCACCTTATTACGCCGTAGTATTTACTTCAATTAGAACTGAGGGCGATTTTGAATATGCTGAAATGGCCGACAAAATGCTTGATTTGGCTGAAAAACAAGAAGGTTTTTTAGGGGTTGAATCGGCAAGAAATGAGCTAGGCATTACAGTGAGTTATTGGGAAAGTATGGAGGCAATAAAAAATTGGAAATTGCACACTGAACATACGAAAGCCAGAGAGAAGGGCAGAAGTAGATGGTATAATGAGTTTAAAGTAAGAATTTGTAAAGTGGAACATGAGTATGGGTTTGAGAAGTAGTTT
>JAWOHJ010000235.1:0-6963 GCA_046485225.1 Lutibacter sp.
CCCATTAAAAAATTTGGATCGCAAGGACAGCAAAAATCGTATTTAATTGCCCTTAAATTGGCCCAATTCGATTTTATTAAATCGCAGTCTAACATAAAACCAATTTTATTGTTGGACGATATTTTTGACAAATTGGATGACTTACGCGTGGAACAATTGATTAAATTGGTCAATAATGATGAGTTCGGACAACTATTTATAAGCGATACGCACAAACAACGAACAGAAGATGTGGTAAAAAAAACAAACCAACCGTATAAAATATTTCAACTATAATGGCCAAACGATTTAATGAATTTCAATCAATGGAAGATTTGATGAAAGATGTGATTAAAGAAAATAAACTGACCAAAGGCATGAACCAGATTTCCGTAGAAGAAGCCTGGGCAAAACTTATGGGAAATGGCGTTGTTTCCTATACCAGCAAAGTGGAATTAAACGGAAAAACATTGGTGGTGAAATTGAAATCTTCGGTATTGCGTGAAGAATTGAGTTATGGCAAAGAAAAAATCATTAAAATGATGAACGAAGAGTTGGGGGAAAACCTGATTTCAAAAATTATGTTAAGCTGATAAAAAAATCCATTGTTTTTCACAATGGATTTTTTTTGATATTAAAAGTTAAATATTAAATATTGAAAGTTTCAATACTTATTACCCAATTCTAATTAAAATATTTCTCTGCCAGAAAAATGGAAAGCGCCTTCAATAGCCGCATTTTCATCGCTGTCCGAACCATGAACAGCATTTTCTCCCATAGAAGAAGCGTATAATTTACGGATGGTGCCTTCTGCAGCATCAGCCGGATTTGTTGCGCCAATCAATACGCGAAAATCTTCAACAGCATTGTTTTTTTCTAAAATAGCGGCTACAATTGGTCCGCTCGACATAAATTCAACCAATTCGCCATAAAATGGACGTTCGCTGTGAACTGCATAAAATGCTTTTGCATCGGAAACGGTCATTTGAGTCATTTTCATGGCTGCAATCCTAAATCCTGCAGCATTAATTTTTTCCAAGATTGCCCCAATATATCCTTTTTCTACGGAATCTGGTTTCAACATGGTAAACGTTCTGTTTGTTGCCATTATTAATTTCTTTTAAATTATAAAATCGGCGCAAAGATACTATTTTCTATATAAAGTAGTCAAATTACTGATAATTTTGCGTGTAGGCTTCAAAAACCATATTGTTTTCTCCCTTAATTTCCATGGTGACGGTATTCGTTTTAAAATTGAAATTTAAAATTCCAAAACTCTTTTTTGAAACCACATTACCCAATCGGTATTTGTTTGGTTCTCCTTTAAAATCGGAGTAGGAATGTGTAAGTCCGCTCGAAGTAAAATCGATAATCGGATACGGCAATCCTTCGATTTCCTTTTTTGAAATTTCAGAAATATGACGATCACCGGAAAGTATAATGGCATTTTTTGCGCCGCTGGATTTAAGGAGGTTTTCCAATTTATCCACTTCGTGCGGCATATTTGCCCAAGCTTCAAATCCGTGCTCGCCCGACAAAAACTGAATGCTGCTTACAATAATATTGTACGCTGCTTTTGAGTTTTGGAGTTCGTTTTTTAGCCATTCCCACTGCATTTCACCCAACATAGTTCCTTCGCCATATGCATTTGGTTTGTAACGTTTTTTGGTTTCATTATCGGCAGTTAATGCGGTCCTGAAATAACGCGTGTCCAATAAAATAATTTTTATGGTTTTGTTGTTCACGCTATAATCTTTTGCGAAATAAACACCTTCCTGTTTTCTGCGAATATCATTTTTAGGAACATCAAGAAAGTCTAAAAACAATTGTTGTGCTTCGGTTTTTTTTGAATATTCAACACCACCATCATTTAAACCATAATCGTGATCATCCCAAGTGCCAAGCACTTCCACTTTTTTCGTAAAATCGGCATAATCAGCGTTGGTTTTTTGTTTTTGGTAATTTTCTGCCATAAATGCCATATCGTAGGTATCGGTGTAAATAATATCGCCGCCCCAAATCCAAACATTCGGTTTGTTTTTTTCAATTTCAGTCCACAACGGATTGGCCAATGTCTGGTTGTTGCAAGATCCAAATGCAATGACAAAATCAGCGTTTGTTTTCTCTAAGACCGTAGGATTATTTTTTGGATTCTCATTCGTTTTACAGGATAAAATGAGTAATAAAAGGATGAAGAAAGATTTTAAATAGTTCATTTTTGCATTTTAATATTAATTGAAATTGGTAATCATTTGTTTATTAAATAATTAAGTATTTGTTTTTCAGTTATTTGTATCTAAATTTTTAACTATTAATGCTAAGTTTTTAATATTCACAATTTCAACAAATGTACATTTGTAATTGAAATGAAATATACTATAATTTTGTATATTTGCACCCTTATGAACAAAAGTGATATCAAGGAAATAAAGGCGTTGTTTTCTACACCACAAAATGTAGTAATCGTTCCGCATAAAAATCCCGATGGTGATGCCATTGGCGCTTGTTTGGCCATGTTTCATTATCTGAAAAAAATGGGGCACCATCCAACTGTTGTGTCTCCAAATGATTATCCTAAATTTTTAAAATGGCTGCCGGGCTCGAAAGAAGTCATGAAATTTGATATGCAAAACAGGCAATCAAAAAAAGCCATTGATGAAGCTTCCGTTATTTTTATATTGGATTTTAACGCCTTAAACAGGGTAGGAGACGATATGCAAAATTACTTGCAGGAATTTGCGGGAATTTTTATGATGATAGATCATCACCAGCAACCTGAAGATTTTGCAAAGTATTTGTTTTCAGACACTTCTATTTGTTCAACGTGCCAAATGGTATATCATTATATTGAAAAATTAAATGATATTGAAGTGATTGATACCGATATTGCAACGTGTATTTACACCGGAATTATGACTGACACGGGGTCGTTTCGTTTTCCTTCAACAAAAAGTGAAACACACAGAATTGTTGCTGATTTAATTGATAAAGGGGCCGACAATGCCAAAATTTATAATAATGTTTACGACACCAATTCGTACGGCAGTTTGCAACTTTTAGGAAAAGCTTTAACCAATTTGGTGGTTATACCCGAACTGAAAACGGCTTATATTGTTTTGTCTCAGGCTGAATTAGACGAATTTGATTTTCAAAAAGGAGATACAGAAGGAATTGTGAATTACGGATTATCGGTTGAAGATGTTATTTTTGCAGCTATTTTTATCGAAGATGTTGAACAAAAAATTATAAAGATTTCTTTTAGATCTAAAGGAAGTTTTTCAGTAAATAAATTTGCCAGAGCGCATTTTAACGGTGGCGGGCACGACAATGCTGCTGGAGGAAAATCATTACTTTCGCTTGAAGAAACCATAACAAAGTTTTTAAATATCATTCCTAAGTTTAAAAATGAATTGCTTACTTCTTATGAAGAATAACTATTTTCTTTATATTTTCATAATTTTGATGGTTTCGTGCGCAAACCCCATTCCACGTAAACCTGTTTTAAGGAAAACGAGCACTTTCTTAAAGGAATCTGTTATTTTCAATAAAAAAATGAATGAAAATGAAGAAAAAGCTTTTGCCGCGTTCATGGAAAAAGATTCTCTTAAAGAATATTTTGCTTCTCCAAACGGATTTTGGTACACTTTTAATCAAAAAAACGCGAATAGAAATTTACCTGAAATTGGAGACCAAGTTTTTTATACATTTGCAGTCTATGATATTCAAAATACGCCAATTTACAGTGCCGAAGAAATAGGCGAACAAACCTATATCATTGACAAACAAGAAATCATTGAAGGATTGAGAAACGGATTAAAACTGATGAGCACAGGAGATGAGGTAACTTTTCTTTTTCCATCACATAAAGGTTATGGATACTTAGGAGATGAAAATAAAATAGAAATAAATCAACCATTAATATATAAAGTTCAATTAATTAAAATCAATAAGAAAAAATGAAAGCAATTAAAATTTTAGCAGTAATTACAGTAATTTCAACAATGGTGTCCTGTAATAATAAAGGAACCGCACAAAAATCATTAAAAACCGAAGTGGATACTGTGAGTTATTCATTAGGAATAGATATTTCAAGTAAATTAAAGGCCAATTTTCCTGAAATTAGCAAAGAATTATTTATTCAAGGTGTTATGAATGGATTAGACTCTACGGACATTCTGATAACTGTGGAAAATACAGAACCAATTTTAAGAGCGTTTTTTCAAAAAAAGCAAGAAGAAGCTATGAAAAAACAACAGGAAGAGATGGAAAAACAAATGGAAACTGAATTTGCTGATGTAAAGGCTGAAGGCGTTAAATTTTTAGAAGCAAATAAAACAGCTACTGGTGTTCAGGTTACTGCAAGTGGCTTGCAATATATTGTGCTAAAAGAAGGAAATGGTGAAAAACCTTCAGAGACTTCAACAGTAAAAGTTCATTATCACGGAACTTTAATTGACGGTACTGTATTCGATAGTTCAGTTGACCGAAAAGAGCCAGCAGAGTTTCCTGTAAACAGAGTTATTAAAGGATGGACTGAAGGACTTCAATTAATGAGTGTTGGTTCAAAATACAAATTTTTTATACCTCAAGACTTGGCGTACGGTGCTACACCACGTGAGGGCGGACCAATTAAACCATTTGCGACTTTAATTTTTGAAGTTGAATTGTTGGAAGTTAAAAAATAATATCTTACCCGTTTTACATTGTTGATTTGTAAAACAGAAATAAATAAAAATGCCCTTTTAACTGCAAAATGTTTAAAAGGGCATTTTAATTATTTATAGCATACCGTTTAAATTATAAAATTTATATGTTGATTGTTTAGCCAAACAAATTATATTTACACTTGAAATAAAAAAAAAGCTGTTTGTAAAAACCTAATTCGGAGTACAACTTATAAATAAATTTAAAACATTGTGCGCTCATATAAAAAAATAATAATTCAAATGAAAGCCAAAATTATAATAATTGCATTTTCATTATTTATACTTTCTTGTAAACCAACTAAATATGCTGATTTAGGTGATGGTTTATATGCAAATATGGAAACCAATAAAGGAGATATTTTGTTGAAACTCGAATTTGAAAAAACACCCGTAACAGTGGCCAACTTTGTTTCTTTGGCAATGGGCACAAATTCCTATGTTGTTGGCGAAAAAAAAGGAAAAAAGTATTATAATGGTATTATTTTTCACAGGGTCATTAAGGATTTTATGATTCAAAGCGGTGATCCTTTGGGTACAGGAGAAGGTGATCCAGGATATAAATTTGGTGATGAATTTCCTAAAGACAGTTTGGGGAGTCTTTTGTTTAAACATGACAAAGCAGGTATTTTATCGATGGCCAATTCTGGACCTGCCACAAACGGAAGCCAGTTTTTTATCACGCATAAAGAAACTTCCTGGCTTGATGGGAAACATACCGTATTTGGAAACGTGGTTGAAGGACAGGCAGTGGTGGATTCCATTGTGCAAAATGACACCATCAGAAATATTGAAATCATAACTATTGGAAAAGTTGCCAAAAAATTTGATGCCCAAAAGGAGTTTTCTACTTACTATGAAAAATACCAAAAAGACATAAAAGAGAAAGAAGAAAAAATTGAACAAGCTAAAATTGCAACTTTGGCAAAAATAACCACTCATTTAGATGAAGCACCTTTTTTGAATTCCGGATTAAAATTGGTGATTACTGAATCAAAGAATGGTGCGTTTCCTCCTAAAGGCAGCAATGTAAAAGTAAATTATGCAGGTTACTTTACAGATGGAAGACTGTTTGATACCAGTTATAAAGAAGTGGCAATGGCTTACGGAACTTATGATGAAGCTCGAGACAAACAAAATGGTTATGCACCTTTTATTACCATTTACGGACCCGATGCGCGCTTAATAGCCGGATTTAAGGAAGGTTTGCAAAAAATGAGAATTGGCGATAAAGCGATATTGTTTGTGCCTTTTCATTTGGGTTACGGAGCGCAAGGCGCCGGAAATGTGATTCCGCCTGATACCAATTTAGTGTTTGAATTGGAATTGGTTGAAATAGCCAATTAATTGATGAAAATTAACGCAATCCAATGATAAACCAACTTATTGAAAAAGATATTGAATTGCTCATTTACCTAAATAATTTAGGAACATCGCAATGGGATGGTTTTTGGCTTTTTATTACAAATAAATATAGCGCCATTCCATTATATATGTTGTTGCTTTATTTTACCTACAAACAATTCGGATTAAAGAAAACTTTTATTGCGGTTATTTTTATCGCCTTGTTGATTACTGCATCAGACCAAACCAGCAATTTATTTAAATATGGATTTAAACGATTGCGTCCTTGCCACAATGAAAATATTGCTGATTTAATTCGATTGGTGGGTAACCGTTGTGGCGGTTTGTATGGCTATTTTTCAGCACATGCGGCCAATTCAATGGCGATTTCAGTATTTTTCGGATTGCTTTTCAAAAGTAAATTAAACTATTTATTTCCAATTCTTGTTATTTGGGCAATTTCAGTTTCGTATAGCCGTATTTATTTGGGCGTCCATTTTCCTTTTGATGTTTTGACAGGAATGCTCATCGGACTTATTTATGGCACTTTGTTTTATACTTTTTTTAAAGCATTTTTAAAAAAAATTATCGTCTAGCCTTGTAAATTTCTTTATTGAAAGGATTAATAAATATCAGTAAAAAGATAACACTAAAAGCAAATTCATAAATTTCCCACTTCCTGTTTGAAGTTATAAATAATAGCAATCCTGTTCCAATTAAAAATGCAATAGTGTGATGCCATTGTACTATTGGCACTGCAAATTTGTTAATCAAATTTTTAATCCACTCAAATTTTCTGTATAAAAAAGGTGTTATAATTAAATAAATAACCAAAACAACTGTTAGAAGCTGACTGAAAATCAACTTATTTATTTTGGTTTCACCAACCACCATATTGTGTAAATTGGTTTCACCTTGTGCGTTGTTTTCTATAAAA
>JAWOHJ010000296.1:0-7610 GCA_046485225.1 Lutibacter sp.
GGGTATTATAGATCCTACCAAAGTTACAAGAATTGCTTTGGAAAATGCAGCTTCTGTTGCGGGTATGATCTTAACTACAGCTTGCACCTTGGTAGATATAAAAGAAGAATCAGCCGGTGGAATGCCTCCAATGGGTGGCGGAATGGGTGGAATGATGTAAAATTTACAAACGCAAATAAAAAGCCGCTTAATGAAAATTAAGCGGCTTTTTTATGTAGTTATTTGCAGATAGATTTATGCTTTACAACATTTTCCAGATCCACACTTTGCCGTTTCGCTTACATTTGATACCATTTCCTCCTTGCAGGTGCATTTTCCAGGTTCACATTTTGTGCATTCTTTAGAAGCCATGTCAGTTTTACATGTGCATTTTCCAGGTTCACATTTACATGCTCCATTAGCAACACATGTGCATCCTTCAACATGGGCAGTTTCATTGGATATTTCTTTTAAATCCATTTTACAAACAGGACAAGTTCCTGCAACTTCATAGGTTTTTCCATTTTCGCAATCCATCGGACATTGATAAACACCTGAAGTCATTTCACCTTCTTCATGGTCATGGCCTTCATGGCTTTCTATCTTTACTTCTTCCTTAACCTCTTCCTTTTTGGTTTCCTTACACGCAGTAAATAAGATGGCAAAAGAAAAGATTGCCGCGAATATTAAAATTGATTTTTTCATTTTTTTAATTATTAGTTGGTTTTTTAAATTATAATTTGATAAAACTATTCTGATTATTAATCCGATAATTTTACGGTGGACTAAAGTACTAAAAAATCCGTGCGGTTTTCAATTGATACACAAAATATTTTTATCAATTTAATTACAACAATATTGAAACCAAGGAAAAAGGCTTCCCAAAAATTGAGAAGCCTTTTTATCATATTTAGTTCTAAAAAGATGGTAATTAATCTCTTCTTTCTCTAGGTTTTCTGTCTCTGTCACCTCCGCGTTTGTCTCTGTCTCCACCTCTACTGTCTCTGCTGCTGTCACGTGGCGGTCTTTCTACAAAGCCTTCCGGTTTTGGCAAAATAGCTTTTCTGGACACTTTGTCTTTACGGGTTTTAGGATCTTTTCCAAAATATTTTACATCAAATACATCACCCATGTTGATAACATCGGTAACATTGTCTGTACGTTCCCAAGCCAATTCAGAAATATGCAATAACACTTCATTTCCTGGAGCGTCAAGATATTCAACAACGGCACCAAAATCTAACATTTTGATTACTTTTACCTTGTAAACGCCACCAACTTCAGGTTTGAACATTAAAGAATCAATTTTTGTTAAAACTGCTTCAATTCCAGCAGGTTTTGTTCCTAAAATTTCAACAATTCCTTCTCCGGTTAATGGATCTTCATTGATAACAATGGTACAACCTGTTGCTTTTTGCAATTCTTGAATTACTTTTCCTCCAGGTCCAATTAAAGCACCAATAAAATCATTAGGGATTCTTCTGGTAATCATTTTTGGCGCATAAGGTTTCACTTCCGGTTTAGGAGCTGCAATTGCCTCTTTAAGTATTCCCAAAATATGTAAACGTCCATCACGTGCTTGTTTTAAAGCTTTCACCAAGATATCATAAGGAAGTCCTTTTACCTTGATGTCCATTTGACAAGCAGTAATACCATCAACTGTTCCTGTAACTTTGAAGTCCATATCACCTAAATGATCTTCATCACCTAAGATATCAGAAAGAACTGCAAAACGGTCTCCTTCAGAAATCAATCCCATAGCGATACCAGAAACTGGTTTTTTCATTTGGATACCTGCATCCATCAAAGCCATAGTACCTGCACAAACTGTTGCCATTGAAGATGAACCGTTAGATTCTAATACTTCTGATACAATTCTTATGGTATAAGGGCATTCATCAGGAATCATTCCTTTTAAAGCACGTTGAGCCAAGTTTCCATGTCCAATTTCTCTACGTGAAGTTCCTCTTAAAGGGTAAGCATCACCAGTACAAAATGGAGGGAAGTTATAATGTAAATAGAATTTTTCCTCACCTTGATGGGTTGGCATATCTATCATATTAGACTCTCTTGAAGTTCCCAAAGTTACGGTTGCAAGCGCTTGAGTTTCTCCACGAGTGAAGATTGCTGAACCGTGAACAGATGGCAAATAGTCTATTTCGCACCAAATTGGACGAATATCAGTTGTTTTTCTTCCGTCTAAACGAATTCCTTCAGCAAGCGTTAACTCTCGTACCGCTTCTTTTTCAACTTTAGAATAGTATGTTTTAATCAACGTTACATTTTCAGCCAATTCATCTTCAGAAAACAAAGCCAAAACTTCATCTCTAACTGCTGAAAAAGCTTCTTCGCGTTCTCTTTTTCCGTGTCCGCCTTTTGCAATGGCGTATATTTTATCATAAGAAGCTTCACGCACTTTTAAAGCAATGTCTGCATCGCTTTTTGCAGGTGCATATTCTCTTACCGGTTTTTTACCAAAAGCTTCAGCCAAACGCAACTGCGCGGCACACTGAATTTTAATGGCATCGTGAGCAAATTTTATGGCATCTGCCATTTCTTCTTCTGAAATTTCTTTCATTTCACCTTCAACCATCATCACAGAATCAGCAGAAGCACCGATAACCATATCGATATCGGATTCCAACAATTGACTACGACTTGGGTTTAAAACAAACTCGCCGTTAATTCTTCCAACACGTGCTTCAGAAATAGGGCATTCAAAAGGAACATCCGACAATTGAATGGCACAAGATGCTGCCAAACCGGCCAAAGCATCTGGCATTACATCTTCGTCATGAGACATCAACTGAATCATAACCTGAGTTTCTGTTTTATAATCAGATGGAAATAATGGACGTAAAACACGGTCCACAATTCGCATTGTTAAAACTTCACCATCACTTGGTCTTGCTTCTCTTTTGAAAAATCCGCCAGGATAACGACCTGCAGCAGCAAATTTTTCTCTGTAATCTACAGTCAATGGAAAGAAATCCATTGTGCTTTCTTTGTAAGAGGAAACCACAGTACAAAGTAACATGGCATTTCCCATTTGAACAACAACAGACCCGTGAGCTTGTTTTGCTAATTTTCCGGTTTCTAATGAAATGGTTCTTCCATCTCCTAAATCAATAATTTCTCTAAATACCTTAGGTACCATAAATAATTTTTTATTTAATTAAACAATTGGTTTGTGCTGTTGTGTTGTGTGTGTTGCCCAATGAAAAGTTTAATTTGTTGCTTTTTTATTTTCAAATACATTAAAAAAAAAGAGGCAAAATAAGCCTCTTTTTTCTTGAATTATTTTCTTATGCCTAATTCTTTAATTACTTCACGATATCTTACAATATCAGTTTTAATTAAATAATCAAGTAAATTTCTTCTTTTACCTACCAATCCCACTAATGAACGCTCGGTATTAAAATCTTTACGATTTCTTTTTAAGTGTTCTGTTAAGTGATTAATTCTGAAAGTAAATAAGGCAATTTGCCCTTCAGATGAGCCAGTATTAGTGGCTGATTCACCATGTTTGGCGAAAATTTCTTCTTTTTTCTCTTTAGTTAAGTACATGCTAACATTAATTTTATTAATAATTTTTATGTATTGCTAAACCTTTTGGTTTGCAGTTGGCAAAGATACTATTATTATTATTGATTTACAATAAATTAGGAAGTGATATTTTATTTTTATCGGAAGATTAAATCCTTGACAGATAATTAACTGTCGCCAAAAGAAAAGGCACTCATCGAAATAAAAATAAATTCTAAAAAATTATGCTCAGCAGCTAACTTTTTGTAGGCTGGCAAGCGCTTTAATAAAAAGCGAGCTGTTTTAGAGCTCGCTTTTTATTATTTTCTTATTGGTAAGTTTTGAATTAAATCAATATATAAATTGATTTGTTTTTTCAAGTACTTCCTTTCCACAATTTTATCCAAGAAACCATGTTCCATCACAAACTCTGAACGTTGAAATCCTTCCGGCAAATCTTTACCTGTGGTATCTTTCACAACTCTTGGTCCGGCAAAAGCGATTAACGCATTTGGCTCAGCAATGTTTATGTCGCCAAGCATAGCATATGAAGCCGTTGTACCGCCGGTTGTTGGATCGGTACACAATGAAATATAAGGAATATTAACTTCTGAAAGCTGCGCTAATTTGGCTGATGTTTTTACCAATTGCATTAAAGACAATGATGCTTCCTGCATTCTTGCGCCACCAGATTTTGAGATCATTAAAAAAGGAACTTTTTTTTCTATAGAATAATCAATCGCTCTTGATATTTTTTCGCCTACCACACTTCCCATAGAGCCACCAATAAAAGCAAAATCCATAGCAGCAATAACCAAATCCTTGCCTAAAGATTTTCCAACCGCCGTTCTTACAGCATCTTTAAGTTTTGTTTTTTCGTAAGCTTCTTCGAGCCTGTCAGTGTATTTTCTGCTGTCAGAAAATTTTAACGGATCTTTGGAAACCATATCTTTATCAAATTCTTTAAAGGTATTGTTGTCAAAAAGAATTTCAAAATATTCAGCACTTCCTATTCTAACGTGATAGCCGTCTTCCGGACTAACATAATAGTTATGTTTCAATTCGGCCGAATCAACAATTTTTCCGCTCGGCGTTTTATACCATAAACCTTTCGGAACATCTTTTTTATCTTCTGTAGGCGTTTGAATTCCTTTATCTTTTCTTTTAAACCAAGATGACATAATTATGTTGTTTTAGTGAGCATAAGTGGTGCAAATTACTAAAAAAAATAAAGAGAACATATAAAAATATGTTCTCTTTATGAAATTTTAATTTTAACCCTAGATGTTATAATGTGTTAACGTTGTTTAAATCTTTAAAAGCTTGGACTAAACGCTTTTTAAAAGTAACCTCACCTTCACGTAACCATTTTCTGGGATCGTAATGCTTTTTATTTGGCTGGTCATCACCATCTGGATTTCCTATTTGTGTTTTCAAATACTCAACATTGTTAACCATATAGTCTCTAATGCCTTCAGTAAAAGCAAATTGAAGATCTGTGTCAATATTCATTTTAACTACACCGTAGCCAATTGCTTCCCTAATTTCTTGAAGTGTTGACCCTGAGCCTCCGTGAAATACGAAATCTACCGGATTTACGCCAGTTTTATATTTATTCTGAATAAATTTTTGAGAATTGTCTAATATTTTTGGTGTTAACTTAACATTTCCTGGTTTGTAAACCCCGTGAACGTTACCAAATGATGCAGCAATGGTAAAACAATCGCTCACTTTTTTAAGCTCTTCATAAGCAAAGGCAACTTCTACAGGTTGCGTATATAATTTTGAAGAATCAACATCAGAATTGTCAACACCATCTTCTTCCCCACCAGTTATTCCAAGTTCAATTTCTAAAGTCATTCCCATTTTACTCATACGCTGAAGATATGTTTTACAAATTTCAATGTTTTCTTCAATTGGTTCTTCTGACAAATCTAACATATGCGAACTAAAAAGCGGTACGCCTGTTTCTTTAAAAAACTGTTCTCCGGCATCTAATAAACCATCAATCCAAGGCAATAAAGGTTTTGAGCAATGATCGGTGTGTAAAATAACAGGAATTTCATAGGCAGTTGCTAACAAATGAACATGTTTTGCGCCTGCGATTGCTCCTGCGATGGCCGCTTTTTGGTTTTCATTAGACAATCCTTTTCCGGCATTAAATTGAGCGCCGCCATTTGAAAACTGAATGATAACAGGTGCTTTTAACTCTTTTGCAGTTTCTAAAACAGCATTAATGGTATTTGATCCTATCACGTTTACTGCAGGCAATGCGAAATTTTTGGATTTTGCCAACTTAAAAATTTCCTGTACCGTTTTTCCTGAAGCAACTCCTGGTTTAATTGTTTGAGCCATAATATTTTGTCTAAAGTTATTGTAAATTATTGTAGCAAAATTAATGAATTATCCCTTTTAAATAATCATATGAATAGAAAAAAAACGAAATCGAAATAGTTTTAATTTCGGATTTAGAAAGGGTAACTTATCCCAAAATTATAAACTGCGTGCCCCATATTGTAATTTTTAAACCATTTGTCTCCTTCGGGAAGGTATGGTTCATAGGTTTTAAATCCTAAATCCAATCGCAATAAAATAAAACTTAAATCATATCGCAATCCAAAGCCCGATCCAACTGCAATGTCTTTTAATGAAGAAAAACCGTTAAATTTTGCTTCAGGTTCAGTTATCGAAGTATTTGAAATATCCCAAATATTACCTGCATCAACAAATAAAGCGCCGTTTATACTGTTTACTACATTGAATCTATATTCTATACTATTGATAAATTTTAAGTTCCCAACGTTAAACTCAAGTCCACTTTTGGTGGAACCCGGACCTAAATCATAAATTTTCCATGCGCGTAAATCATTTGGACCGCCAATAAAATAACTTCTGCTAAAAGGTATGGTACTAGAATTTCCGTAAGGTACTGCCACGCCTAAAAAACTTCTAAAAACCAAGACATTATTCCCAACAAAATTCCAGAATTTTTTATATTCTAAATCGACCCTGACATATTGCGCTATTGGGATTCCAAATAGGGTTTTTACGTTGTTGGCATCTCTATTTTTTGCGAGCAACGAGGTTAAATTACCGGATGCAGCCAAACGAGATCTGAAAAACGAAAAATTAGTGTCTTTATAATTTTCACTATTGTTATAAGTAAAGGTATAAGCCATAAGGGGTACCAGAACATCTTCAGTAATAATATTGTAACGGTTTCTGATATTTCTGACAATTTTATATTCTGTCGGATTGCTTTCCTCAAAATTCTCATCAATGTTGCTGTCGATAAATCCTGTAACATTTTCAGGTGTTAAGGTTTGATCAAAATAGGTATTGGCGATATACTCAATTTGATTGAATTCAGATTTATAAATATTGAAGTATTGATCAATATTTAAATTTTTGATAAATTGTGCATTCAACAGTTGAAAACTGTGATTCATTGTTTTTGATGATTCCCAAGTATAATCGACAATTCCGGTGAATTTTTGTTTATCCAGCCCAATATTTTTTTGCAGACTTGTACCCAATGTAAAAATTGTTTTTGGCGCCATGCTTTTCGGTATTAATTTATCAAATTTAACCGGAAATACAAATCTTGGGAGTTCTAATGAAATATCTCCTCCAATTTCCCAAGCATTTAATAATTTTCCTTTTTCTGCCGCGTCTTTCGAATCAAGAAAAGAACCTTGAATTGAAAATTTCAACAACTCTGCACCTTTAAAAATATTTCTGTCTAAAAATGAAAGTTTTCCTGAAATTCCCAGCTGTCTGATATTTGAATGTGTCAATTCGGTATTAATTCCTATTGAATACTTTTTAAGAGGCGATAAATAAATGGAAGCTTCCAACATATCACTTTCCAGTTCCGCATATCTTATATCGACCGTTCTAAAATTTTGTAATCCTCTAAGGTTTTTGCGGGTTAACTCTCTTGTATCATCCTTGTAAAGATCGTTTGGTTCAATAAAAATAGAATTTAGCAGATATTTAGGATTGTATTTTAATTTTTCCTGGGCATAAAATGAAAATCCCTTATAGTTTATACTGTCATTAATTACATTATTGGCATCGTTGGTAAAGGAATAGTCCGTATAAAT
>JAWOHJ010000335.1:0-3232 GCA_046485225.1 Lutibacter sp.
TTTTGCAGTATGAAGTTGAACTACCTTTTATTTTGTAGTTTTTTCTTTATTTAATTTTTTAGAGGTATCATAAAGTATTGGTGAAGCAATAAACCAAGAGGAATAAGTACCAACACCAATACCAACGATTAATGCAAACATAAATCCTTTAATGGAATCACCTCCGAATAAGAAAATGGCAACCAACACCAACAATGTAGTTAATGAGGTGTTTATTGTTCTACCCATTGTGCTGTTTAATCCGGTATTTATAACCTTATAAAAACTCCAGGAAGTATGGGTTTTAGAGAATTCACGAATTCTGTCATAAACAATTACCGTATCATTAATGGAATAACCCAGAACAGTTAAGATAGCCGCAATAAACGATTGTCCGATTTCCATGTCAAAAGGTAATATTTTATAAAAAACAGAGAATATACCAAATACAATTATAACGTCATGAAATAGTGAAATAACCGCACCTAAACCATATTGCCACTTGGTAAATCGAAATAAAATATAAAGGAATATAACCAAAAGTGAACCTAAAACAGCCCAGCCTGCCGCAGTTTTAATGTCATCGGCAATGGTTGGCTCAACTTTCATTGCGCTAAGAATACCAATTGTTTTTGTGCCATCATAACCAGGTTTAAATTCTTCCAAAGAAAGACCTTCTGGATTGTATGTTTTTAAACCAGTATACAGCAACTGTTGCACTTCATCATCAATTGTTTTGTCTTCAATATCAATTTTATATTTGGTGGTAATTTTTAACTGACTTGCCTCTCCATAAGTTTTAACTTCAGGAGCATCACCAAATACGTCTTTTAAAGTATTTGCAACATCGGTAGCGCTGGTTGCTTTATCAAATTTTACCACATAAGATCTACCGCCTATAAAATCTACCCCGTAGTTTAATCCGTTAGTAGATAGCGACACAATACTCATCACAATTAAAATACCTGAAAATACATAAGCTGGTTTTCTTAATTTTAAGAAATCAACATTGATTTTGGTAAACCATTTTTTGGTAATGTTTGTATTGAAAGTAAACTTATTTCCTTTTGCAGCATACCAGTCAATCACCAAACGAGAGATGAAAATTGCTGTAAACAATGACGTTAGAATCCCCACGATAAAGGTGTAGGCAAATCCTTTTACAGGTCCTGTTCCAAAAACATACAATATAATACCCGTTAACAACGAAGTTACGTTTGCATCCAAAATAGCTGAAAAAGCTCCATCGTAACTAAATCCATATTTTATGGAAGCTTTTAATCCTTTACCATTGCTTAATTCTTCTTTAATCCTTTCGTATATAATTACGTTTGCATCAACAGCTATACCAATGGTTAGAATGATACCCGCAATTCCGGGTAATGTTAATACTGCTCCGAACGCAGTTAGAATTCCGAAAATAAACAAAAGGTTTACCATTAAAGCAAAATCGGCTATTACACCAGCTTTTCCATAGTAAAAAATCATCCAGCCAAAAACAATCATCAATGCCAAAAAGAAGGAATACATACTGCTGTCTATGGCTTGTTGCCCTAATGAAGGTCCAACAATTTCTGACTGAATAATATGCGCTGCAGCCGGTAATTTACCTGCTTTTAATACGTTTGCAATATCTTGTGCCTCAGCAACAGTCATACTTCCGCCCGAAATAGATGTTCTTCCATTTAAAATGGCTGTATTTACTGACGGTGCAGTATATACATAATCATCCAACACAACAGCAACAAATTTACCTACATTATCAGTAGTCATTTTGCCCCATAATTTTGTTCCGGACGCATTCATGGTCATACTTACTTCAGGTTGTCCTGTTTGTCCGTATTCCTGACTTGCGTCCTCAATAACATCACCTTCAATTGGGGCAATGTCTTCACGATTGGATTTAATCCCGTATAAATAAATTAATTCGGTACTTTGGTTGGTTGCAGAGACAGTTGCAGAAAATGGTTTGGCATCCCAAAGAAATTTGGCATATTTCATTTCGTTAGAAAGTAACGCTCTAACTTCTGTCATTGCTAAATATTTGTTTACCCTTGCGGTATCGGCAACTTTAGCAGTTCCAATTACTGAGGATATTTCGTTTTCAGACTGAGGAATGCTTGGCGTTAAAAAAGTGAATAAGTTTGTTGCTTGTTTGGTTGCTAATGAATCAGAAACCACGCCTAACAAATCATCAATGTTATCTTTTGGTACTGCAGTAGAGTCGTTAACAGTTTCAGTATCAGTTTTTAATAAATTTTCTACAATGGAGTTGGCCTGAAAGAAGAAATTCGCAGTTTCCTGATTTGAATACACTTCCCAAAACTCTAGTTCAGCAGTGCTTTGTAATAATTTTTTAACACGGTCAATATCTTTTGCGCCGGGCAATTCAATTAAAATACGTCCTGAGTTTCCAATACGTGCAATATTTGGCTGAGTAACACCAAATTTATCTATACGGCTTCTTAATACTTCGAAAGCGGTATTGATAGAGCCAGAAATTTCTGCTTCAATAATTGGTTTTACTTCTTCATCAGTTAATTTGAAGTTTATTTTTTCACGTAACGATTTGTTTCCAAAAATACTAGGGTCGCTTAATTTAACTTTTCCGTCGCTTAATTTCTTAAACTCATCAAAAAATAAATTTAAATAGGTATCATCGCTGCTTTTTTGAGCCAAATCTGCTTTTGCCAATGCTTCATTAAAAACAGGATTTTTTGAATTGTTTGACAATCCAATTAAAATATCCTTAACAGAAACCTGTAAAATAGCATTGATACCGCCTTTAAGGTCTAATCCTAAGTTTAGTTGTTTGTCTTTAATTTCGTTGTAGCTAAATTGCACAAAACCTAAATCTATAACCGGATAATTTGCAACAGAGTCTAGATACGCTCTTTCCAAACGGGCTATTTCACGGCCGTCATCAGATTTAGATTCTGAGTACACTTTTGCTTTATTTTCAACACCACTTGAAAACCAAGTAAATGATAATTGATATAAACTTACTAATCCGAATAGAATAGCGAATAACTTTATAAGTCCTTTGTTTTGCATTTTAAATTTATTTTTATATAAATGTAGTTTGAATTAACGTGCAAATATATAATTTCAATTAGGAACTGCCAATTCTTTTTTTCTTTTTATGTAGGTTAATTGTTATAACCATATTTATATTAATTCTGAACAATGATTTTTATATATTTGTTTTCAAAAATTAATAAATATGGGACATTTATCGGACATAGAAATAGCG
>JAWOHJ010000048.1:0-3699 GCA_046485225.1 Lutibacter sp.
TGCGTGAAATATTGCGCAAGTTTGCCAGCGATAATTTAAAGGGGCGCATGGAGACTTCACTGCCAGTTCCCAACGCTGTTTGGGTCCGCGAGATGCGCCGGAATAGTATCCTGGGCAAAGATGAGGAAACTTCCGGCAGAGACCTGGATTTCTACTTCAGCCTTCATCCACATACATCGCATCAAACTTGCAAACTTCGACGCAATCGCCATAACCCAAACAGCCGTATTGGCAATCGGTTTCACCGCCATAAATCATCGCCGAAATGGCGCACGATTTTGGTCCTTGAAACTCACTGGTTTTCGGACGTACATCGCAACTACCCTGACAGCGTAAAACGGCAATCATCGGTTCTTTTTCGGCAACTTCTTTTCCCAATTTTACTGAAATTAATTTCATCACTTCATTGCCGCCCACCGGACAAAATAAGTTGGAAATATCTTCCGTGTTCACCAACATTTCAGCAAAAGCTTTACAGCCCGGCAAACCACAGCCTGCGCAATTGGCCCCAGGCAACAATTCCTCAACATCTGCTATTAACGGATTTTCATAAACATAAAACTTTTTAGAAACTGCATACAGCACCACCGCCGCAATAATCCCTAAAGAAGCCAGCAATAAAATACTATTTAATACAGCAGTTGTCATGTTAATTTTAAGTTTGAATGTAAAGTTTAAAGGCTTTTTTAAAGGCGTTTCTGAAAAAATAAATTGTTAAATAGTAAGGAATCAGAATAAGCAATGAAAGCAAGCCAGCCAGCCATTCCGCGAAAACAGTCATAGCAACAATAAGGGTAAAAATCATCAGTAAAAAAGGAAAAATATACATCCAAAATACCGCTTTCAAACCCAAACTTTTTTCCATAACAACATCAACATGATCATTTAAACAAAAAGATTTTCTGATGTCGAAAATTTCGATTTCTTTAATATTAGATTCGGAAATACCGCAGGCCGCTTTGCCGTTGCATGCGTCACAATTCATATTGCCAATTAAAGAAACCGTTACAGAATTTTTGGAAATTTTAGAGATAAATCCATTGTGCTTAATCAAATTTTCGCCAATTGGCATGTCGCTATTTATATCAAGATTTTCCATAAAGGCATAAACTCCTTAAACAATTAAAACAAAATTAGAGCTTAAACAAACAATTATATATGATTAATATTAGTTTTTATAATCATTGGTACTCAAGGATTACTTTTGTGATTACTGCACTATTTTACAGGTTTCTTCATGAAGTCATTTACCTTTCTTTGTTTCCTTTAAACATTTATGAAAAATTTAGGATTGTTAATAAAAAAACGAAAGTATGGAAGTGAAAAATTTATTAAATTGTTACTTTTAAAAACTCATTTAAAGCAAAATATTCAGCCACATGTTTTTAATTTTTGACACAGAAACCACCGGTTTACCTAAAAATTGGAATGCCCCGTTTACCGACATTGACAATTGGCCAAGGTGTGTTCAAATTGCGTGGCAGCTGCACGACAAGTATGGCGAATTGATTGAACAAAAAGATTTTTTGATCAAACCCGATGGCTATAATATTCCGTATGATGTGGAACAAATTCACGGAATTTCAACCCAATTGGCCGAAGAAAAAGGGGAAGATTTAGCTGTTGTTTTACAACTTTTTAATGAAGTGCTTGCCAAAACTACTTTTGTGGTTGGCCAAAATGTAAAATTCGACCTAAATATTATGGGTTGCGAATTTCACAGAAAAGAAATTACCACAAACCTAAATATTTTGCCGGTTTTGGACACCTGTACCGAAACCACGGCAAACTTATGCCAGCTTAAAGGCGGACGCGGCGGTAAATTTAAATTTCCTACGTTAACTGAACTGCACCAATATTTATTCAATGCGCCTTTTGGCGAAGCACACAATGCAACTGCCGATGTGGAAGCCACCACGCGTTGTTTTCTGGAATTAATTCGGATAAGGGTTTTTACAAAAGATGAACTTAAAGTTTCTTCGGATTATTTTGAAACTTTTGAAGCCAAAAATCCGACCGCAATTGATGTCATCGGTCTAAAACACATCGACCTAAAAAAAGAAAGCAAAAAATTAAAAACAACATCAGAAGAAAATTCTGAAGAAATAACGCCCGTTAAAGGCGCAAATAAAGCTCTTAAAAATGCAAATTTTGCGCATTTGCACTGTCATTCACAATTTTCCATTTTACAGTCCACTTCCAGTGTAAGTAACCTGCTTCAAGCTGCCATAAAAGACAAAATGCCTGCGGTTGCCCTAACCGATACCGGAAATATGATGGGCGCTTTTTATTTTATAAAAGAAGCGCTGGATTATAACAAATCCATCGAAAAATTCAATGAAAATTTAGCGGAAGGCCAAGAAGCAAAACTTCCCATAAAACCAATTTTGGGCTGTGAGTTTTATGTGTGTGAAGATCATACAGACAAATCTCAAAAAGACAACGGCTACCATATAGTTATTTTGGCTAAAAACAAAATTGGCTATCATAATTTGGCTAAAATGTCATCGATTTCCAATACCGAAGGTTTTTATTACATTCCGCGAATCGATAAAAATATTATTGAAAAATACAAGGAAGGTTTAATGGTGCTTTCCGGGAATTTGTTTGGAGAAATCCCGAGCAAAATTTTAAATGTTGGCGAAAAACAAGCTGAAGAAGCTTTGCTTTGGTGGAAAGAACAATTTGGAGATGATTTTTATTTGGAAGTGATGCGCCACGATCAGGAAAATGAAAATCACGTCAATGAAGTGTTGGTTGAATTTTCAAAAAAACACCGGGTAAAATTAATCGCCACCAACAATACCTATTACACAAAACAAGAGGAATCAACGGCGCACGATATTTTATTGTGCGTAAAAGATGGCGAAAAAATAGCAACACCCATAGGAAAAGGAAGGGGTTTTCGCTACGGATTGCCAAATAACGAGTACTATTTCAAATCGCAGGAACAGATGAAAAGTTTGTTTGCCGATTTGCCTGAAGCCATTACCAATATTCAGGAAATTGCAGACAAAGTTGAAATTTATACCTTGGCGCGTAACGTGTTGCTGCCAAAATTTGCCATTCCGCAGGAATTTGTAAATCCGGAAGATGCGATCGATGGCGGTGTTAGAGGTGAAAATGCCTATTTGCGTCATTTGACCTATGAAGGTGCCAAAAAAAGATATGGCGAAATATTGACAGATGATCTTATTGAACGGCTTGATTTTGAATTGTCGGTTATTGAAAAAACAGGCTATCCGGGCTACTTTTTAATTGTTTGGGATTTTATTTTGGAAGCCCGAAAAATGAACGTTGCGGTGGGACCGGGAAGAGGATCTGCTGCGGGTTCGGTAGTTGCCTATTGTTTGTGGATCACCAATATTGACCCCATAAAATACGACTTACTTTTTGAGCGTTTCTTAAATCCGGATCGGGTTTCTTTGCCCGATATTGATATTGATTTTGATGACGAAGGTCGACAAAAAGTGATTGATTTCGTGATTAACAAATACGGCGCCAGCCAAGTGGCACAAATTATCACTTATGGCACGATGGCCGCAAAATCATCCATCAGAGATACGGCGCGTGTGCTGGATTTGCCATTGTTTGATGCCGACAGAATCGCAAAATTGATTCCTCTGGTGAAACTGAAAAACATTTTTGGCGAAGACGAAAAAAGCAAAGCAATCATTAAGGGTTTAAGATCGGAAGATT
>JAWOHJ010000082.1:0-22425 GCA_046485225.1 Lutibacter sp.
AAAATAACTTCAATTAAAAATTTCAATAAACTTGAAGCAATTTCGGCAAACAAAAAATCACCTATGTATGCAAAAAGCAATACAATTAATATATTGATGAAATTATTTGAAACCAAAATGGTAGCCATTAATTTTTTGGGCCTTTCAAGTAAGGCAACCACGGCTTTTTCTTTACTTGATTTTGATTCAGAAGCCCTGTTAATATCCGTTTGAGAAAGCGAGAAAAAAGCAACTTCGGCACCAGAAATTAACGCGGAAAATATAAGCAATAATAAAAGTACAACAATACTCAATGCTTTTGACAAAAAAGCGGCAGATAAAAGAATAGATAAAATCGTGGGTTCAGGATCCAACTTACATATATTTAATTAAACTTTAGAATGGCAAATCATCCTCTTCTTGTTCTTGCTTTACAATTTCTTGATTTGATGGCGTTAACGGATTTGGATTTGAGCTTTCCTTTTGTTGTGGTGCATTCAATTCTTTTTTTGTGGTCAAAAATGTCATGTCCACCACATGTATTTCAGTGGTATATCTTTTCGTATGGTCTTCACCTTCCCATTGTCTCGTTTTAATGCGGCCTTCAACATACACTTTATCGCCTTTGGACAAATATTTTTCGCAAATTTCCGCCAACTTATTCCTAACTACAATATTATGCCATTCTGTAGTAGTCACTTTTTCACCGGTTTGCTTATTTGTATAAGTTTCATTTGTTGCTATCGGAAACCGCCCAATAGCGTTTCCGCCTTCAAAATAATGCATTTTCACTTCATCACCCAAATGTCCAATCAATATTACTTTATTTATTGTCCCAGCCATTTTTTTATGTATCAATTAAGCAACAAAAGTACTAAAAAAAAGAGTCGGATTTATACCGATTTAAAAAATTATCAATCAGCGCAGGCACAGGATATTTTTTGACAGTACTCCAAGGAATTGAAAAATGGTCTGAAGCAGTGGTGTTTACAACCCAAAATTTGGTGTAAATATGCTGATGGGTTAATTTGTGCACAAGTACTTCTTCGTCAAAAAGTTCAACCGTTGCGGCCGAATTACAAAACAAGTCCTTATATATTTTATGTTCAACAAGTTGTTTTTCATCAATAATAGCACTTGTTTCTATCAGCGGAAACTCATAAAGATTTTTCCAAATTCCCGTTTCTCTCTTTACAATTTTGGTTTTTTGGTCACTTGATTGAATCACAATATAATTGAAGTGCCTCGTTATAATTTTGGCTTTCTTTTCCTTGACAGGAAGCTCTTTAACCGTATTTTTAGATAAGGCAAAACAGCTGCTGTTTAACGGACAAATTCCACAATCCGGATTTCTGGGTTTACACATCAATGCACCAAATTCCATTATAGCCTGGTTGTGTGTTCCCGGATTTTTTTCATCAATAAGTTCCTGCGCCAATTGTTTAAATATTTTAATTCCTGCGGAAGAATTTGTGGTTGTTTCAATTCCAAAATATCGCGCCAAAACACGATAAACATTTCCATCAACAACTGCCGTTGGTTCATTAAAACAGATTGATGCAATAGCGGAAGCGGTATAATCTCCAACACCTTTAAGCTTTAAGAGTTCTTTATACGTTGATGGAAATTCTCCAAGAAGCTCATTTACAATGTATTTTGCTGAAAAGTGCAAATTTCTTGCTCTGGAATAATAACCTAAGCCCTGCCAAAGTTTTAAAACCTGCTCTTCTGATGCTGCCGCCAAATCGAATACTGTTGGAAATTTTTCTATAAACTTAAAATAATAAGACATTCCTTGGTCAACTCGCGTTTGCTGCAAAATAATTTCTGACAGCCAAATGGTATACGGATTGGTAGTAACTCTCCATGGCAGATTTCTTTTATTATGTAAATACCAGTATGTTAATTGTTTAGAGAAAATCATTCGGTTTTTTATAAAATACAATGATACATCTTTTAATTAATTAAATTTTAGTGAATTAACTTTTAGAATTTCATTATTATATCATATATTTGCCGTCTTAATTTTATAATAACATATAACCCACATTAAAAATGACGAAAGCAGAAATCGTATCAAATATTGCAGACAAATCTGGAATAGAAAAAGCAGATGTATTAGCAACTGTTGAAGCGTTCATGGAAGAGGTAAAGAATTCTCTTGAAAAAGGAGACAATGTTTATTTAAGAGGTTTTGGCAGTTTTATCATTAAAACAAGAGCTGAAAAAACTGGAAGAAACATTTCAAAAAACACCACTATTAAAATTCCGGCTCACAACATCCCCTCATTTAAGCCTGCAAAAGTATTTGTAGAAGGAGTTAAAAGTAAAGTAGCAGTATAACCTGCTTTGAAGTAGGTTAAAAATATTTATTAATTTAAAAAACAACTTTTAATTATGCCAAGTGGTAAAAAAAGAAAGAGAGCGAAGATTTCGACTCATAAACGTAAAAAAAGAGCAAGAGCAAACAGACATAAAAAGAAAAAGTAAGCTTGGCTTACTTTTTTCTTTTCAATTTTAAAAGTTCATTGAAATAAATATTTGCAGTTAATGCAAATATTGTTGGGTATAATACCCTGTAAAACTTAGTATAAATCGTTCAAATATGTTTTATTTGAACACAAAACAATTCAGAGTGAAAACAGAATTAATAATTAGATCAAACTTCTCTGATATTGATTTTGCCTTATTAAAAGATGGCAGATTAACAGCACTAAACAACGAATCCAATAGCAATAAATTCTCCGTCGGAGATATTTTTTTAGCTAGAATTGGCAAAGTTCTATCTGGTTTAAATGCATCATTTGTTGATGTAGGTTACGAAAAAGACGGATTTTTGCATTATCACGATTTAGGTGCTCAAATGCTATCCTTAAATAAATTTATAAAAGGTATCACAACAGGTAAAATAAAAGATTTCACTTTAAAGAATTTTCAACTGGAAAAAGATATCAACAAAGACGGAAGTATTGTTGATGTGTTAAAAACAGGTCAAAATTTATTGGTACAAATTGTAAAAGAACCTATATCTACCAAAGGTCCGCGGATGAGTTCAGAGATATCCATTGCGGGTAGATATTTGGTATTGGTTCCTTTTTCTGACAGGGTTTCAGTTTCTCAAAAAATAAATGATCCCGAAGAAAAAGAACGATTAAAAAGACTGATCAAAAGCATTAAACCTAAAGGTTTTGGCGTTATTATCAGAACTGTAGCCGAAAACAAAAAAGTTGCAGAATTGGATAAAGATCTTCAAAATTCTTTAGAACGATGGGTTGCCATGTGTAAACAAATAGTTACTGTAAAAGCACAACAAGCACCTGTTAAAGTTTTAAGTGAATTAAACAGAGCTTCTTCAATTTTAAGAGATCTGTTTAATGATTCGTTTACAAGTATTGTAACAAATGACGAAATTCTGTATTTAGAAATTAAAGAATATTTACAAGAAATCGCGCCTAAAAAAGAGTCTATCGTGCAATTATACAAGTCACAAGTTCCTATTTTTGAAAAACATGGGATTGAACGCCAGATAAAAACATCATTTGGTAAAACAGTTTCTATGAGCAAAGGAGCTTATTTGGTTATTGAACATACCGAAGCGCTTCATGTAATTGACGTAAACAGCGGCAATCGTTCAAATAAAGCCAACACACAAGCCGACACCGCACTTGAGGTAAATTTAATTGCAGCTTCAGAGATTGCAAGACAATTACAATTGAGAGATATGGGAGGCATTATTGTTGTTGATTTTATAGACATGAACACCCCTGAACACAGACAAAAACTTTTCGAACATTTGAAGGCCGAAATGGAGTTTGACAAAACTAAACATAAAATATTGCCTCCAAGTAAATTTGGATTGATTCAAATTACCAGACAACGTGTAAGACCGGAAATGGTGATAAAAACGCAAGAACCTAACCCTAGCGGTGTTGGTGAAGTTGAATCTCCAATTATCTTATTGGACAAAATTGAATCAGAACTTGAAAGACTTATCAGCTCAAAAGCGCATGTAAATATTACCTTAAATACGCATCCTTTTATTGTTGCGTATTTAAAAAAGGGATTTCCGTCGATTCAAATGCGATGGTATCTAAAATATAAAAAGTGGATCAAAATTTTACCTAGAATTACCTACCAATATTTAAGATTTGATTTTACCGACAATGAAGGTAAAATAATTGACTAAATAAGGCATCAATATCTAAAAAGTCCTGCAAAATTTTGCAGGACTTTTTTTAAAACCAATACCCAACATTAAAATACCAATAATTTTCCTTGTGATCCGGTGACCAGGTATAATTAAATTCTATGGGGCCTAAAAAAGTATCCAATCCATACCCAAGCATATAACCGGACTTTGTGTCTTCAAAAATTCTTCCTTCATTTAACAAATCTTTACCAACACGAGCGTAATTCGCTGTTGCCATCAAATAATTTTTGGGCAAAAACTCATACCTAAACATAAATGTTGACCGCAAAAAAGAATTCCCGTTTAGCGCAGCATAATCGTACCCGTTAAAAGGAATAAAAGTATTTATAAAATTTTCTCCGTAGCCACCAACATTATAATCTAAGGCGCGATTTAAATTTTCACCTATGGTTATTCCCGCTTCAGAAACAACGTGGGTTGTCATCTTATTAAAAAACGTGTGTGCATAACCAAGTTTTCCTTTCAAGTGAGAAAAGGAAACAAAATTATTATTATAGTCTGATGATGCTATATGCCACCTGAAATCCACATCTAAATAAGCGCCTTCCTTTTGAAAATATTTTTTGTCATAGGTGTCAATTTTTAAATAGGCAATTAAATTTAGATAATTTGACCTGTCAAAAATTAACTTTCCTGCACCAGCCGCTTCATTGCCTTCTAAAGAAGAAATGGTTTCTGAAAAGACTTTAATTCTTTTGAATTCACCTCCTGCGCCAATAGCAAATTTCCTTCCAAATACTGTTTGCAAATAAATCTGGTTGGTAAAATCTTCATAATTTAAATTTATTTTATTGATGTTGGCCTCATCAAATTTAATGTTTGCGCTAAAATTATTATACCTTGATTTTATGCCAAAACTCCAATAGAATCCATTGTCAATAAAGTAATCAAAATTATACCGCAAATTGTCTCCCAATATTAAATCCGCCGATAACATATCATTATTGGCTATAATATGTTTTGTAGTGTAATTTAGTAAAATTGCTGTTTTATATAAATCATCATAATGCCCGCCCAATTTTAAAAAATTTGATAGTTGGCTTTCTTTTACTTTAATATTTAAAATACAGCCGTCACTCTCGTGAACAATTTGATATTGTACGTATTCAAAATTACCAGTGGCCGATAAATTATTAATACCCGAAACCACTTTTCCATAATCTGTAGTTTCATCGTTTTTTATATTAAGTTTTCCAACAATATAGGCACGGGTATAGTGGTTGTTCCCGTCAATATTAATTTTCTTTATGCTAAATTCCTTAATTTGATCCAAATCAATTTTTTGATTTTTATGACGAACCTGCCTTGCGGAAATAGCTTTAAACGTACTAAACTGCTCACGTGCAGCTAAATCACCCTCAATCATAATTTCTTTGGCTTTATCAAAAGAAATCACATTATACTTTTTCATATTGGGTTTTATCACCAAATCCAAACTGTCATATTTGTACTCCATGGATTTATACATTTGGAAACCAACAATTTGATTTAGTATTTTTACGGCTGAATTTAACTGTTCTTTGCTTTCCAATCCGCTTTGTATATCAACGCCAATAATAACATCTGCACCCATAGCTTTTACTTCTGCTACCGGAAAATTATTAACAACACCGCCATCAGTCAGTAATTTTCCGTCGATTTCAACAGGCGCCAACAAGGTCGGAAACGCACCGCTCGCCAAGATTGCTTCCGGCAAAAATCCATTCCTTAAAACCTCTTGTTTCCCTGTTTCCAAATTGGTGGCAATACAAACAAATGGTATTGGCAACTTGCTAAAATCACTAATGCCATTCACATGCTGTGTTAAACTGGTCAATAAATTAAGTACATTTTGCCCGTTAGACAAGGCTGTTGGCATGCCAACTTTTCCATTTTTTATGGGTACGCTAAGTATGTATTTTTCACCTTGCTCTTTATCATAAAATGGTTTAGATTTCCTTGGCAAATTATCGGTCAAAATTTTATTGAAGTCGGTTATTTTAATGATGGAATCGAGTTGGTTTGCGCTGTAACCCGAAGCATACAGTCCACCAATAATAGCGCCCATACTGGTTCCGCCAATATAATCTATGCGTACGCCGGCTTCTTCCAAAACTTTTAAAACTGCCACATGAGCAAATCCTTTTGCCCCGCCACCGCTGAGCACGAGTCCAACCTTTATATTTTCCTTTTCAACCACTTCCTGTGAAAATGAAAGTGTTATTGAAAATATAAAAGCGAGTAAAAAAATTCTTTTCATCTGTTTACTATTTATTTTTTATTGGTACAGATGCAGTTCGCTATTAATCATTCCGTTGTGTAACAAAATTTATTATAGCTCGTTTCATCTGTTTACTATTTATTTTTTATTGGTACAGATGCCGTTCGCTATTAATCATTCCGTTGTGTATCAAAATTTATTATAGCTCGTTTCATCAACTTTTATTTTTTTGAAAATAAGTATATATAATGTCGGCTTTAGATTTTCCCAAAGCCTGTTCTAAAGCCTCTAATGTTGCCAATTCAGCTCTTTTTAATGATTTAAAATGTTTTAATAAAGATACAATAGTTTGTTTACCAATCCCGGAAATTTGTTCCAATTCATTTACCAACAAACTTTTACTTCTTTTATTTCGATGATGTGTGATCCCAAATCTATGCGCTTCATCTCGTAATTGCTGAATAATTTTTAAAGTTTCTGAAGTTTTATTTAAATATAATGGCACTGAATCATTCGGATAATAAATTTCTTCAAGGCGCTTGGCAATACCAATGATGGCGATTTTATGACGAAGTCCCAAAATATCCAAGCTTTTAACGGCAGATGATAATTGCCCTTTACCGCCATCAATAACAATTAACTGCGGTAATTCCTGTCCTTCATCCTGCAGCCTTTTATACCTTCTAAAAACCACCTCTTCCATAGATGCGTAATCATCTGGCCCTTCAACAGTTTTAATGTTGAAATGTCTGTAATCCTTTTTACTGGCTTTTCCGTTTTTGAAAACCACGCATGCCGCCACCGCATTTGTTCCTTGAATATTTGAATTGTCAAAACATTCAATATATCTTGGTTCGGAAGTTAATCTCAAATCTTTTTGCATTTGTGCCATAATTCGGTTCACATGCCTGTCGGGATCCACTATTTTTAATTGTTTAAATTGCTCTTGCCGATAATATTTTGCATTTCGCATGCTCAAATCTACAATACGTTTCTTATCCCCAAGTTTGGGAACTGTTACCTTTATGTTTTCTCCTAAATCTACTTCAAACGGCACATAAACTTCAGTCGATTGTGAATTAAAACGTTGCCTGATTTCGATAATTGCAAGCTCTAACAATTCTTTGTCCGTTTCATCCAATTTCTTTTTAATTTCAACCGTGTGAGATTGAATGATCGCGCCATTAATTATTTTGAAAAAGTTGACGTAACTATAGCTTTCATCTGAAATAATGGAAAAAACATCGACATTGGTTATTGACGGATTCACAACGGTAGATTTTGCCTGATAATTGGCCAAAACATCAATTTTCTCCTTAATTTTTTGTGCTTCTTCAAACTCCATTTCATTTGAATAATACATCATCATGTCATAAAACTGTTGAATGGATTCCTTGAAATTACCCTTCACTATGTTTCTTATGGCATTAATATCAATATTGTAATTTTCTTCAGTTTGAAGATCTTCGCAAGGTCCTTTGCAATTGCCAATATGAAAATCGAGACAAACGGAATATTTTTTAGTTTCAATATTTTTTTCGCTCAAATCGTAGCTGCAAGAGCGCAATTGGTATAATTCCTTAATTAAATCTAGCAAGGCTTTGGCCATTTTCACTGATGGATAAGGGCCGTAATATTCAGATCCGTCTTTTATCACGTTTCTTGTTAAAAAAATACGCGGAAATCGTTCCTTTTTAATGCAAATCCACGGATACGTTTTGTCATCCTTCAGCATCACATTGTAGCGAGGCTGGTATTTTTTAATCAGATTGTTTTCCAGCAGCAAGGCATCCGTTTCCGTATCCACAACAATGTGCTCAATGGTCATAATTTTCTTGACCAGCACATTTGTTTTCCCGTTTTCGTGGGTTTTATTGAAGTACGATGAAACCCTTTTCTTAAGATTCTTGGCTTTTCCTACATATAATATAGTCCCGTGTTTATCATAATATTGATAAACACCGGGAAGCGATGGCAATGTTTTTATTTGAATTTCTAATTCCAAAAAGTGCTGTTATTTAAAAAAATAAAATTACAGATTTTAATTGAATTTGTGGTTTTCTTTTCTTAACTAACCTTTTGGCTATTTTTAACAGTAAAAAATGCGTATTTTTGCGAAAACAATAAAAAACTAATAACAATATTGGTTTTTTTTAACAATAGTTAATTATTTAGGCACATGAAGCATTGGAAAAAATATTCAAGAGAGGAATTGATAAAACGTATTGATGTGGCGCTGGAATCAACTATTGATTTTCAGGACAGCAAGTATTTGGGATATCCTGTTTCTAAATTAGATGAAAGTGTATTTAATACCAACGGTGCTTTTTTAGAAAATTCGCCTTTATTAAAAGCATACATCGCCAATCCAAATAATATTGGCTGTCACACTTTGGGAAAATCGGAAGAAGCTTTTAAAGGCTCCCAAGAACTCGAAAAAGAAGTAATTCAGGTTTTGGCCGTAGATATTTTTAAGGCCAAAGAAAACGAATATGACGGCTATATTGCAACCGGCGGCACCGAAGCAAATATGCAGGCACTTTGGATTTACAGAAATATTTTTAAAAAGAAATACAATGCAACGCTGGAGGAAATGGTTATTTTATCTTCTGAAGACACGCATTACTCCGTAAATAAAGGATCAAATATTTTAAGTGTTGAAAATGTGAGCATTCCTGTTAATTTTGATTCGAGGGAAATTATTGTTGATGAACTAGACACCATCGTAAAAAAATTAATTGCTGATGGAAAAAAGTATTTTATGGTCATCTCAAATATGGCAACAACAATGTTTGGTTCGGTTGATGATCCAGAGGTTTATGCTAAAATATTAACAAAATATAATGTGCCTTTTAAAATACACATTGACGGGGCTTTTGGCGGATTTATTTACCCGATTTCCAACCGGCAATCAACCATTAATTTTGAAAATCCCCATATTTCCTCCATCACCATTGATGCACATAAAATGTTGCAGGCGCCTTATGGAACCGGCGTATTTTTATGCAGAAAAGGTTTGATAGAAAATGTGCTGACCAAGGAAGCACAATATGTTGACGGAATGGATTTGACTATGGTTGGAAGTCGCTCCGGAGCCAATGCTATTGCCGTTTGGATGATTCTATTCAGTTATGGTTATTATGGATGGTTTGAAAAAATAAGCACATTATTGTTACGAACAGAATGGTTTTGCGCACAATTAGATGAATTAAATATCGGCTATTACAGAAATCAGTTTATGAATATTGTCACCATAAAATCGGAATTTGTCCCTGAACATATTGCGCATAAATTCGGATTGGTTCCAGAGACTCACGAAGGAGGCAACAACTGGTATAAAGTAATTATGATGAGTCACGTTGAAATTGACGATTTGTCGAAATTTGTGGAGGAATTAAAAAAATAAGCCTTTTAAAAGCACAAATGGCCAAACTATTTTAAATTAATCATTACCTAAAGTATCCTTAGTATTACCAATTTCTTCAACATTCTCGTGCGGGAATGCTTTTTTATTGAAGAAAATTAAAATACCGACAGCCGTGGAAATTGAAGCATCGGCAACGTTAAAAATTGCGTTGAAAAAAGTGAAGGGTTTTCCGCCCCAAAAAGGCAACCAACTTGGTAAATCACCGCTCCAGATAGGAAAATAAAGCATATCTACCACTTTACCGTGAAATATAGTGCCATAAGGTTTTTCAGCAAACATCGTGGCAACGGCATTTCTTGGCGTGTCAAAAATAACACCGTAAAAAACGGAATCAATAATATTTCCCATGGCTCCGGCAAAAATTAACGAAATAGCCACAATTAAAATAGGAGGCGCATTCTTTTTAACAGAGCTATAAAGCCAGTATCCTATTCCAACAATCGCGAATAACCTAAATATCGTTAAAAATAATTTACCGGTTCTGCCGCCAAATTCCGCGCCCCACGCCATCCCGTTATTTTCAATAAAATAAATGCGAAACCAATCGAAAACAACCACTTCTTCACCATACAAAAAATTTGTTTTTATATATATTTTGCTAATTTGATCAATTAACAATATTAAAAAGATGATAATGATGGGTTTTTTCAATGGTGTGGATTTTATTTAAGCGTAGTGAAAAGACGAAGCTTCAACGCATTGAAGCTTCGCAATTGTAGATAATTTATTTTTTATTGTTGCATATTTTTCGCCTCGATGCTCAAGGTTGCATGCGGCACTAATTTTAAACGTTCCTTTTGGATTAATTTACCGGTTACGCGGCAAATTCCGTAGGTTTTGTTTTCAATGCGCTGCAGGGCATTTTTTAAATCGCGAATAAACTTTTCCTGACGAATGGCCAACTGCACATTTGCTTCTTTTGACATAGTTTCTGAACCTTCTTCAAAAGCCTTAAACGTAGGGGAAGTATCGTCGGTGCCGTTATCGCTGTCGTTTTTAAAAATGCTTTTTAAGAGTGCCAAATCTTCTTCGGCACGCTCTTTTTTTAGCAAAATTATTTCTTTGAATTCTGCCAAATCTTTATCTGAGTATCTGTTATTTTCCTCCATAACCTAATTTTTTTCTATTAATATTTTTGTTTGAACATCGTCAAAAGCAATTTCTGTACCATTTTCCAATTCATCAACAAAAACGAGTTCTTTCGTTAATGTCTCTGTTTTAATATAGTGTTCATTTGCTGCAATTGAGCGCTCTAATATATCATTTTTTTCAATAACTAAGGTAATTTTGTCGGTAACTTCAAATCCTGAATCTTTACGTAAATTCTGCACCCTGTTCACCAACTCTCTAGCATTGCCTTCCATCCTTAAATCATCAGTAATTGTAATGTCTAACGCCACTGTTAAACCTCCTTGATTGGCCACCAGCCATCCTTCAATATCCTGCGACGTAATCTCAACTTCCTCAAGTTTTAAATTTACGACTTTCTCATTAATTACCAACGATATTTCTTGCTGTTTTTCAACAATTGCAATATCATCTTGCGTTAAATTTTGAATGGCTTCAGAGATTATTTTCATGTCTTTTCCAAACCTTGGTCCCAACACCTTAAAATTAGGTTTTATGGTTTTTACCACGATTCCTGAAGCATCATCAATCATTTCAATTTCTTTCACGTTCACTTCCGATTTTATCAAATCTGCCACCGCTAAAATTTCTTCCCGTTCCTCATCATTTAAAACCGGAATCATAATTCTTTGCAAGGGCTGACGCACTTTTATCATTTCTTTTTTACGTAATGATAAAACCATAGAGGCAATTTTTTGAGCCTGTTGCATTTTGTGCTCTAACTTATTGTCAACTAAACTTTTATCATACGCTGGAAAAGTTGCCAAATGTACGGATTCAAATTTTTCTTTTTCAGAAACATTTGTTAAATCTTTGTAAAGATTGTCCATAAAAAAAGGTGCGATTGGAGCGCCCAATTTTGCCACTGTTAACAGACAAGTATAAAGTGTTTGATAACCCGAAACTTTGTCTTTTTCGTAATCGCCTTTCCAAAAACGTCTTCTGCTTAAGCGTACAAACCAGTTACTTAAATTTTCTGAAACAAAATCCTGAATGGCACGCGCAGCTTTTGTTGGCTCGTAATCTTCGTAAAAACTTTCTGTGTTTTTTACCAAGGTATTCAGTTCGGATAAAATCCAACGATCGATTTCAGGTCTTTCTTCCAAAGCAATTTCTTCTTCGGAATAAGAAAAATTATCCAAATTGGCGTACAAAGCAAAAAACGAATACGTATTGTAAATCGTGCCGAAGAATTTTCTTCGAACCTCATCGATGCCTTCCAGGTCAAATTTTAAATTGTCCCACGGATTTGCATTTACAATCATGTACCAACGTGTGGCATCTGCACCATATTTGTCCATCGTTTCAAATGGATCAACTGCATTCCCCAGACGTTTCGACATTTTTTTGCCGTCCTTGTCCAACACCAATCCGTTTGATACCACATTTTTATACGCAACAGAATCAAAAACCATGGTCGATATGGCGTGAAGCGTATAAAACCAACCTCTGGTTTGATCAACACCTTCCGCAATAAAATCGGCCGGGAAAAATTTATTATTGTCTATCAACTCTTTATTTTCGAACGGATAATGCCATTGTGCATACGGCATAGAACCAGAATCAAACCAAACATCAATCAAATCCGCTTCGCGTTTCATCGGTTTTCCCGAAGCTGAAACCAAAACAATTGCATCAACCACATTTTTATGCAAGTCGATTTTGTCATAGTTTTCTTCGCTCATATTTCCCACTTCAAAATCGGCAAAAATAGCGGCTTTCATCATTCCTGCTTCAACGGCACGTTGCATTTCCGCAGTCAATTCTTCCACCGATCCAATAAAAATTTCCTCTGTTCCGTCTTCCGTTCTCCAAATTGGCAAAGGAATTCCCCAATAACGGGAACGCGACAAGTTCCAGTCGTTGGCATTTTTTAACCAGTTGCCAAATCGGCCTTCACCGGTTGATTTAGGTTTCCAGTTAATGGTATTGTTCAAATCGAACATGCGATCGCGCTTGTCGGTCACTTTTATAAACCAGGAATCCAGCGGATAATATAAAACCGGTTTGTCGGTTCTCCAGCAATGTGGATAACTGTGTTTGTATTTTTCTACGTTGAACGCTTTGTTTTCTTCTTTTAATTGAATGGCAATATCTACATCCAAAGAACGCTCTGGTGCTTCACCATCCTCATAATATTCGTTTTTCACGTATTTCCCTGCATATTCACCCATATGTTTGGTGAATCTTCCTTGTAAATCCACCAAAGGAACCGGATTCCCGTTATCATCCAATACCAACATTGGCGGTACTTCAGGATTGGCTTGTTTTGCAACCATCGCATCATCTGCCCCAAAAGTTGGCGCGGTGTGCACTATTCCGGTACCGTCTTCAGTCGTTACAAAATCACCGGCAATCACCCTAAAAGCATTTTCCGGATTTTTATAAGGAAGCGCATAAGGCATCAATTGCTCATATCTGGATTCCAATATCTCAGCGCCTTTAAATTCTTTTAGAATCAAAAATGGAATTTTCTTGTCGTTTTGATTGTAGTTCAACAAGTCCATTTCATTTTCAACAGCTAAGAATTTGCCCGAAAATTGCTTTCCAACCAATGCTTTTGCCAAAATCACATTGCTGGGTTCAAAAGTATATTGATTGAAAGATTTCACTAAAACATAATCTATCTTTTTTCCAACCGTTAGCGCGGTGTTCGATGGCAATGTCCAGGGCGTTGTAGTCCAGGCCAAAAAGAAAATTTCGCCATCAACTTCCTGCAATATTTTAGGCAAGGTGTTTTTAATCGCTTTAAATTGCGCAACAACCGTGGTGTCTGTAATATCCTGATACGTTCCCGGTTGGTTTAATTCGTGTGAACTCAACCCAGTACCCGCTTTTGGCGAATAAGGCTGAATGGTGTATCCTTTGTAAATCAATCCTTTTTTATACAATTGGGCCAACAACCACCAAACCGTTTCCATGTATTTTGGTTTGTAAGTCACGTATGGATCTTCCATATCTACCCAATAGCCAATGCGTTTGGTTAAATCGTTCCAAACATCGGTATAACGCATTACGGCATTTTTACAAGCTTCGTTATATGCTTCAACAGAAATTTTTATGCCGATATCTTCTTTGGTAATTCCCAGTTCTTTTTCAACACCCAATTCAATTGGCAAACCATGCGTATCCCAACCAGCTTTTCGTTTTACCTGAAATCCCTGTTGGGTTTTGTAACGGCAAAAAATATCTTTTATGGCACGGGCCATCACATGGTGAATTCCCGGTAATCCGTTTGCCGATGGCGGTCCTTCATAAAATACAAAAGATTTATTCTCGTCTCTAGTGCTAATGCTTTTTTCGAAAATATGTTCCGCTTCCCAAAATGCCAAAGTCTCTTCTGCTACTTTGGTGAGGTCCAATCCTTTATATTCTCTAAATTTTTTGCTCATTTTATGCCCTTAAATCAATTAGTGTGCGAAATTACGGATTTTATTGAAAATATCATTTCAATAATTGTAAAAAAAATACCGACCTATTTTAAGCTGAAATTGAAGCTATTTTGTTCAAAATGTGAAATAAAATATTAATAAACTTGGGCGTTCCCGCGAAAAGGCGGTCGTGCTTTGCGCTGCAATCTTTTTTTCGGCAAAAAACCTCAAAAAAGGATTTTCGCTTTAATCACTGACGCGCTTTGAATAAATAATGAAAGTGCAAATAATTATTCATCAGTATTAAATGAATATCATATCTTTAAAAACGGAAAAGACGATCATCTAATTATAAAAAAGCTATGGAATTACAACTCATTCAAAACAAAATTTATGAAATACGCGGGCAACGCGTAATGCTCGATTATGATCTTGCGGAAATGTATGAAACCGAAACAAAAAGACTTAAAGAAGCTGTGAGGAGAAATATCGACCGTTTTCCTGATGATTTTATGTTTAAACTTTCTAATGATGAGTATGAAAATTTGAGGACGCAATTTGCGACCTCAAACCGTGGAGGCACTCGCTATATGCCTTTCGCCTTTACAGAACAAGGTGTCGCCATGCTTTCAAGTGTCTTAAACAGCAAAAAAGCCATCCAGGTCAATATTGCAGTGATAAGGGCTTTTGTGGTGTTACGACAACATTTGGCCGATTACAAAGACTTAAAAGAAAATATTGCGACACTTGAAAAACAAATGAATCTTAACTTTAAAGATATTAATCAGGCTTTGCATTATTTACTGAATAAAGATTCGCAAGAAATAACCCAACATGAACGAAAACAAATTGGGTTTAAATAATAAATAAATTCAAATTAATTTTCCGACTTAAAATCCTACAATCCTCTTTCCTTCTGAATTTGTTCGTAGGCGATACTTACCTGCTTAAATTTTTCTTCAGCACCTTTTATATGTTCTGCTCCAAGATGTTGCAATTTATCGGGATGGTATTTTTTCGCCATTTTCCGATAAGCCAATTTTACTTCATCATTGGAAGCCGTTTTTTCAATTTCCAAAATGCGGTAAGCACTGTCTGAACTGTTATAAAACATCGCTTTTATCGATTCAAAATCGTGCGGATTCACATACAAATAACCGGCTATGGTTTTGATGGCATTTACTTCAACTTCATGAACTGCACCGTCGGCATTTGCGATGCCAAATAAAAAATGAATTAATTGTAAACGTGAAGCATGCGTTAAATTCTGACGTATCTGTGTACAAATTTGAGGCGTTGAAATTTGGTTGTTTTTGATAAATACATTGAACAATTTAAATGCATTGGCGGCGCGTTCTTCACCATACATTCGCTTAAAATGTTCTCTTACAAATAACAATTCACGCTCGTTTACATTTCCATCGGCTTTTATCACCACCGAAGACAACAACAATAAACTCACTTCAAAATCGCCCGATTGTGCATTTGAGCTTGCTCTTCCGTAGGTTTTAGCCAGTTCCAGATCTTCTTTTGAAAATCCATCTATAAAACTGCCAACCGCAAAGCCTAATATACTTCCTATTGGTCCGCCAAGCGTAAAACCCAATCCTGCTCCCAACCATTTAACAAAATTTGCCATAATTTTTATTTAGAGCGCAAAGATACATCGATTTGTCAGCATCAAAAAAGTTAGTTATATCACAATTGTTAAAATAGTTATAAACTTTTTTTTTGATGCGTTATTTAAAATATGTGTTTAGTCATTTCATATTTAATCGCTTATATTTGTGCCTAAATTACGTTTAACTAAAAAAATATAAAATATGTATCCACCAGAATTGGTAAAACCCATGCAAGCAGAGCTTGAAAATGCAGGTTTTACATCATTACATACTGCTCAGGAAGTTGAAGCAGCATTAAAAAAAGAAGGCACCACATTGGTTGTCGTTAATTCAGTTTGTGGTTGTGCCGCCGGTACAGCACGCCCTGGAGCTGTTGTTTCCTTACAATACGACAAAACACCAACGAATTTAGTAACTGTTTTTGCAGGCGTTGACAGTGAAGCCACCGCAAAAGCACGTGAAAACATGATTCCATTTCCTCCATCATCACCGGCAATTGCCTTATTTAAAGATGGCGTTTTGGTTCATATGTTAGAACGTCACCACATTGAAGGTCGACCTGCTGAAGTGATTGCTTCAAATTTAGCCGGAGCTTACGAGGAATATTGTTAAAAATAATTTCTTTTGAAATGAAAATGATAAAAACTATCTCGAAAACGATTGCCCTAATGGCAATCGTTTTTGGTTGTACAAACAATACGGAATTCACCAAAGAAGAAGATTTGGCCGAGCTAACTGCTTTGCAGGAAGAAATTGAGCTGTTGGTTGATTCAGGCATTTGTTCAGAAAATTCGGATTGCGATTATATTGCCTTCGGAAGCAAAGCTTGCGGCGGACCAAAAACTTATTTGGTTTTCAGCACTTCAATAAATGTAGAATTGCTTCAGCAAAAAGTGACAACTTACAATGCGCTAGAAAATTCCTTCAATAAAAAGTGGGGAATAATTTCAGATTGTTCTGTTCCGGCACCGCCAACAAAAGTTGAATGCATTAACGGAAAGTGTACCGCCATTTACTAATTAAGTTCAAACAAAATAAAACTGCTGAAATTAAAGTGGTTTTATGATTTTAAGCCATATTTTTCCAACTTATGAACAACCTGCAAATCATTAAAAATACCGAAGTATTTGTGAAAAACGCCCTAAAAAATGCTGAAGGCGGCCACGATTGGTTTCATATTTTACGCGTTTGGAACAATGCAAAACTCATTGCAAAAAATGAAAATGTTAATGGATTTGTGGTCGAATTGGGTGCCTTGCTGCATGATATTGCCGATTCAAAATTTTATGAAGGCGACGAAACCGTCGGACCAAAAATAGCCCGCGAGTTTTTGGAAAGTCAGCAGGTTGATGATTTAATTATCGTCCACATTGAAAATATTATCAGCAATATTTCTTTTAAGGGAGGTAATTTTGAACAAAAATTTAACTCGCCCGAGCTTGAAGTTATTCAGGACGCCGACAGGCTGGATGCCATTGGGGCGATTGGAATTGCAAGAACGTTTAATTACGGCGGATTTAAAAACAGACCGCTTTACAATCCGGAAATTTCACCTGATCCAAATCAAACAAAAGAAGCCTATAAAAATTCAGACGCACCAACAATCAATCATTTTTATGAAAAATTGCTGTTGTTAAAAGATAGAATGAACACAGTTACCGGGCGAGAAATAGCTGATGAAAGACATCTTTATATGGAGCGTTTTTTATCTCAGTTTTACGATGAGTGGAATGGGAGACTATAATTTATAGCGTAAAAACTTATCAAAATTAATGTAATAAAGGATGTTTATTGCCGTTAATATTTCTTTATGGTTGTAAGAAAAGAGTTCTGAAAACACTAAAACCAATTAACCCAGAGATAATAAAGTTATGTTAAAATTTCAAATCTATTGATAGTTTTTATATCTTTACTCTCTTTAAAAAAAACTTTGATTCAATAAATAATTGAATCAATTTCAGAAAATATAAGATTAAATGGGTACTTACAAACTTTTTACAATTTTACTTTTACTAACCACTTCGTTGGTTTTTTCCCAAACTAACATTAAACATAAAGTTACTAAAGGCGAAAGTATTTATGCAATTGCAAAAAAATACGACGTGAAAGAAGCGGCTATTTATGATCTAAATCCTAAGGTAAAAGGAAAATTATTAAAATTGAATTCAACATTACTGGTTCCTAATAATCGAGTCAATAATGAACAAGTTGCTTCAACCGAAGACTTATCTAAAGCACAAAACCATACCATTGCATCAGGAGAAACTTTATCTAAAATTTCAAGAAAATATGGTACTACCATTAAAGAATTGGAACGTTTGAACCCAACTGTAGTAAATAAACTTCCAATTGGCCATACATTAATTATCAGAGAAACACCACCAACAATTGAAGCTATTACTAAAGAATTTGGAGAAAAGGCAATTGTTGAAAATACAGAAGAAGTTGAAACCGCAGAACCTTCCACCATTCAATTTTTAATTGAAACTGCTTCAAAAAATTTAGGAACCAGATACAGAAGTGGCGGCACAACTTATAGCGGCTTTGATTGTTCTGGATTAATGTTCAATACTTTTAAAGAAATAGACTTTACCCTGCCAAGATCGTCCAATCAACAAGCTAAAATAGGCACGAAAGTACAAAAGTCTCAAGCACAAAAAGGTGATTTAATATTTTTTGCCACCAATGGCCGAGGAACTATCAATCACGTTGGGATGATTACCGAAATTATTGGAGACGAAATAAAATTTATTCATTCATCCGTTTCATTGGGTGTTATTGTTTCATCTATTAAAGAAGCTTATTATTCAAAAAGATTTAAACAAATAAACAGGGTTTTAGGCATACAATCCGAAAAGGATTAATTTTTAGTCTTTTCTCTATATTCTATTTTCTATTATCTTTTCCCTATTCAAAATCAGGTTTGCGTTTTTCTAAAAATGCGGTTGTTCCTTCCTTAAAATCATCAGTGCCAAAAATCAGTCCGAATTGTTCTATTTCAACCCCAAATCCGTTTACTAAATTAGCATAATTTGCATTGATGGCTTTAATAGCGGCAGCAATTGCAACTGAAGAATTTTGGGCCATTCGCGAAGCCAATTTTTCACACAAAGGCAATAATTCTTCTTGTTCAACCACATAATTTACCAAGCCCCAATCTTTAGCTTCGGCAGCTGAGATCATATTGGCTGTCATAATCATTTCCATAGCTTTACCTTTTCCAACCAATTGCGGTAATCTTTGCGTGCCTCCATAACCCGGAATTACCCCCAAAGAAACTTCCGGCAATCCCATTTTTGCATTGGTGCTTGCAACCCTAAAATGTGCAGCCATAGCCAATTCCAAACCGCCTCCTAAGGCAAATCCGTTGATGGCGGCAATAACCGGTGTGCTCAGATTTTGGACGAAATCGAATAATATTTTTTGGCCTTTTCGAGCCAATTCTGTTCCTTCTTCAATGTTAAAATTTGCAAATTCAGAAATATCGGCACCGGCAACAAAAGCCTTTTCACCGCTTCCGGTTATAATAATCGCTTTAACATATTCACTGGCTTCTAAAGCATCAAAAGCGGCATGCAATTCTTCAATGGTTTTTATGTTTAGCGCATTTAATTTTGTTGGCCTGTTGATGGTAATTAACGCCGTGTTTTCCTGTTGTGTTACAATAATATTTTCGAAGTTCATATTTTTAATTTTTAGGTAATTTAACTGTGAATACGGTTCCAACATTGGTTTGGGAAGTAAAAGTAACACTGCCGTCATAGGCATCAACAATGTTTTTTACCATCGCCAGCCCCAATCCCGTTCCGCTTGTTTTGGTGGTAAATTTAGGTTCAAAAACCCTAACGGCATCTTCTTCAGAAATTCCTTTCCCATTATCAGCAATCGTAATACAAATATTTTCATCATCTTCTGAAACAGAGACTTCCAATTTTTTATTTTTAACATCATCCAAAGACTGGGTGGCATTTTTTACCAGATTTGTAACTATTCTTATGACCTGTGTTTTATCCAACCTGGCAATTATCGAATTCTGTTTAGGAAAAAAAGAAATATAATCTTCCATAAAAATATCTAAAGCTTTTTTAACAACTTGAACCACATCAATTTCCTCTCTGTTTTGGGCAGGCATATTTGCGAAATTCGAAAACGCTGATGCAATGGTGCTCAAGGTATCAATTTGCTGAATCAACATATTGCTAAATTCATTTATTTTTTCCTGAATATTGGGATCATTGGGATCAAATTTTCGCTGAAAACTTTGCACGGTGAGCCGCATGGGCGTGAGCGGATTTTTAATTTCATGTGCCACTTGTTTTGCCATTTCACGCCAAGCCTGTTCGCGCTCGCCTTTTGCCAATTTTATGGCACTTTCTTCCAATTCGTCAACCATATCATTGTAAGCATTTATCAAAGTGGCTATTTCTGTGCTTGAATCACTTAAAATAATTTTTTCATTCTGCTTACTCAACTGTGTTTGGCTAATTTTTTCAGTAATGGCTTTTAAGGATCGCGTGATATAGCTGGATATAAAATAGGCCAATAAAATTGCCAAGACAAACATCAATGCATACACCAAGGTTAAGCGATACAAAAATTCCTTCAAGTCACTATTTTGCTCTGTATTGTCTTGTACATATCGTAAATTCAATATCCCGAATGGTTTAAATTTATTGTCAGTTATATAGGAATACGACGATTGGTAACTGTTGTCGTTTATCACTTTTTCGTTCACATAAAGATGTTGAAAATTATTGGCAATAGCGTCTAAAACTGTTTCGGACAACAAGTCTGGCGCATCACTTTTTACAAAACCGGAATGAGAACTTTTTACCAAATTACCTTCTAAATCGTAAATATTAAGTTCCACTTTCTCAATGTTGGAAATTTCGTAAATTTTATCTTTAAAAATAAAGGGTAAGTTTTTTGTTTCCAACGGAAAAGTATTGCCGCTGTTTAACCAGAAAGTTATTGCTGCATTAATGGACTGTTCTTTTCGCTCCAGCCTCGATTTATTGTATTCGTCTGTTTGTTCTTTGTACTGATAAATGGTAACGGTGGCAATTAAGACCGATGCCAGCAATATTAACAATATCATTGCTAAAAATATTCGAATGCGTAAAGAAAGCTGTTTAATTCTCATCTGTTAAAATTTTACTTTTAGTTGGTAACAGATGCTGTTTGCCATTAATCATTCCTTTGTGTGTTTAAATTTGTTAGGCTCGTATCATGCCAAAATTTGAAGTAAATATACTTAATAAATTAAATTAAATGAATGCTCACAATAAACGTACCATCAAAATTTTAATGATAAAAATTTATCAGGTTGTTTTCTTTCTTCTTTTTTTAATGGTGGGTGAGGTGATATAAAATAATATAAATCCGGATAAAATCGTTAAAATCCCCATTGCCGAAAAAACACGCAGCACCCAATTGGTAATATGGTCCCTTGATTGATAATCCATCGTGTGAAGCATCCATAAAAAATCAAATCGTCTCCAATTGTTATTTCTCACACTCGTAACTTCACCCGATTCTGTGGAAACATAGATGGTTGTTTTTGAAGAATGGTTTAAAGTAAAAGCAAATGCCGGAAGCGGTTTTTCTCTATACTCATGATGCATTCCAGTTGAATGTTTCGGAAGAAATTCCGCTTTTACAATTGGAATAGGCACTTTTAATTGTTGTTCGGCGATCTCCAAACATTCCTGACCGGTAAAATCTGGCCTTAAATTCCCTGTTTCTAATGAAATTAATTGAGATTTTAAATCGCCATTTTCAAAAAATCTTAATTGGGCAAATGGCTTTTTTAAAGTTTCCACCAACTTAATGGAATGAACAGAATCAATATTTACCGATGTTTTTAAAGAATCAATTCCTCTCTGAATTTGAGAAAAATCAATTGCCCCAATATATTTTTTTTCCTGTTTAAGCAATGTTTTCCCATGAACATCATCCATATTACTCCAGCTAAAGTACAATCCGCCCAATGACCAAAAAAGGAATTGCACCCCCATAAAAACACCTAAATAACGATGAATTTTTCGAACATTATAATTGGTGTTTTTCTTGAACTTCATTATTTATAGCGCAGTTTGAAAAAAATTAGCAACAGCGCCAAAAAACCAGTAACCGCATTTGCATAAATCATTGCCAAGCTATTTATTGATATTCCATAGATCAACCACAAAATAATACCAACAAAAAACACCAAATACATGGTCAACGACAAACTTTCTGCCGATTTTGATTTCCACGTTTTATACACCTGGGGCACAAAAGCAGATGTTGTTAAAACGCCCGCCACAAATCCGATGATTTCAACGTTGTCTATCATTTTTTACCCAACAATATTTATAATTTTTCCCGGAATAATAATTACCTTATTTGGTATGCGTCCCTGCAATTGCTCTTGTGTTTTTTCGTGGGCCATAACGGCATCTTCAATTTCTTTTACGGATAAATCAAGTGGTAATTCAATTTTAAAT
>JAWOHJ010000088.1:0-4245 GCA_046485225.1 Lutibacter sp.
GCCATTCCGGTGGGCAGTGTGGTGACCATTGAAGCTAAAGTTTCAAGAGCTTTTAAATCTTCGATGGAAATTTATGTGGATGTTTGGATTGAAGACCGGGAATCTCAAGTGCGTTCCAAAGTAAACGAAGGCATTTATACTTTTGTAGCTGTTGACAAAGCCGGAATACCTATTGTTGTTCCACAAATTGAGCCAGAAACTGAACTTGAAAAGAAACGCTATGAAGGTGCTTTGCGCCGTAAACAATTAAGCTTAATCCTTTCCGGAAAAATGAAACCATCTGAAGCAGCCGAATTGCGGGCGCTGTTTATTGGTTAAACCTTACATCCTATAAATCCAGGAAGCCGGATTTTCTGTAGTTACATTTCGGGACAACACAAATCCTAAAATTGTTTTTCCTGTAATTTTATCTGTAAAAACAGTGCCAATTTCTTGTTTTGTTTTTACTTTTTGACCTACGCGCACAAATACATTCTCCAAATTTTTATAGACTGAAATATAATCACCGTGCTGAATTAATACAGCTTTTAAATTACCGCCCAATACCTGAACCGACAATACCGTTCCTTCAAAAACAGCGCGTGCTTTACTGCCGCTGTCTGTAGTAATTCTAACGCCATTGCTTTGTATGGTGGCAGTTTTTACAACAGGATGCGGTTGTTTTCCGTAATAGGTAGAGACAAATCCTTTTTCAACAGGCCACGGTAATTGCCCTTTGTTGGCAGTGAATTTTGTAGCCAATTCCTTTGCTTCTGCCGTAAGGGTAAAGGTTGTGGAAGTAGGTTTAGATGTGTTTTTATTGGAAGCCACAATAGCGTCCCTGATTATTTTATCAATTTGGGCATCAATTTTTCTTTCTTCTCTTTGAAATTGTGAAATTTGCCGTTTATATTTATTTTCCTTATCTTTTACCTGGCTCAATAAGCTTTCCTGTTCCTTTTTTTCTTTTTCAATTACAATTTGCTCTTGTTTTTTTTCATTTAAAAGATCTTGTTTTTGTTTCTTTTTTGAAATCAAAGTATCTGTTAAAGCCTGAATTTCAATTGTTTTTCGTTGAATTTCTTCTGCCTGATTTTTTCTGAAACTGGAATATTGTTTCATATATTGAAAACGTTTGTAGCCCTGATAAAAATTTTCGGAAGAAAGCAAAAACATAATTCGGCTGTTTTGTGACTTGCTTTTGTACGATTTAAAAATCATTTGTGCATAGTCTTTTTTCAGCGCTTCTAAATTGCGTTGGTTTTTATTTATTTCAAGCTGATTGGTGTAAATTTCATTCCCAAGCTCAGCAGATTCATGCGAAATAACAGTAATCAATTCTTCTCTTTTACCAATTTTATCCTTTAAATCTTTAACCTCAACCAGCAAGTTTTTCTCCGTTTTTTTTGTTTTGGAAAGCAAGCTGTTGATATAAACAATATCTTTTTGAATTTGAGCCCGACGCGCCTCCAAATTTTCACGTTTTGTGTTTTGAGCCGAAATTCCCACACTTAAAAACAGTGCTGAAAAAAGAAAAATGTACTTAATTTTAAACTGCATTATTTTAAACTAATTTCTTTGTAACCTGATGGAATCTCAAAAGGAAATGTTAATTCTTCGTTGAATTCAACCGACTTATATTCGATATTGATGGTGGTTAAATTATTATGGTCTGTGGCTCTTATATTGATATTTTCCGGAAACTGCTCACCCTTAATGTTTTTATAGTTTGCATAGGAAACGGAAAATAGTTGTTGCTTTTCGGCGTTGGTTATTTCCTGTCGATTCAGTTTAAAATTATCCGGATTCATAAAAAACAAAATACCAAACAATTCATTCTCCTTTATTGGTGATAATTGATACAACTGATTGTCGATTTTAGAATCGTATTTTTCCTTTTTTAGATTTAAAACGGCTTGTCCCAATAAAATATTTTGAACTTTTTGATAATCCAATTCTGTTCCTAAAAATTTACTTAACAAGGCAAAATCTCCATCATAATATGTGCCCTTTAATTTTTCATAATAACTCACTCTGTCTGGTGTAATTTTAACTTTGGCCAAAGGAAATCCCAACTTGGTGGCGCTCATCCAAATAGTTTTATCCATATCAATCCGAAGTTTTATATTGACGGAAGTTGACATTTTATTGTCGGAATATTTTGCGTTTAAATTGGCATTCACCGTTTTCTGGTCGAAAGTATTGTCGTAATGATTGCTTATGATTTTTTTTGTTGAAATGTCTTCAATACTGTCCATGTTGGTCAAACTTTTTTTGCTTTTACAAGAAGAAAGTGCCAATAACATCAGAATCGCAATTTTAAAATAATATTTCATAATATTTTATTTTCTTAACGCAGTGGCTCTTTGTTTGTATTTTAATGCCTCACTTTTATTTCCCAGTTTTTCATGACTTATGGAAAGTTGTTCGTAAAAATCGGCTTCCATTGCGCTGTTGTCAACAACAAAATCAATGCCAATACTTAAAACGGCGATGGCTTCATTATATTTTCCAAGTTTATTTAGCGCCAAACCATTCATTTTATATAAAAAAGGTTGCTCTGGAAACAGTTCCAACGCTTCTTTACTATCGGCATAAACCGCTTCAAAAAGTTCAGCTCCAGCTTCATTTTCCAAAATTTCCCTTACTGTTTTAAAGTCCTTATTTTGAGCATAAGACTTTTTTAACATTTCAATATCAGGATTTTTGTTGGTTGTTTCAACAGGTTTTTCACTTTTTTCGGGAGCTGCTTTTCTGTTTTCCAAAAAACTCTTGAACGATTTTATGCGCATTGTTGCCATCGCATTTTCTTCAATTTTTGCAATCAAAGCTTCAGCCTCCGCAAAATTCTGATTTTGCATGTAAAGAAACACCAATTCTTCGGATTCTTTTGGCTGAAGTTTCCCTATTTTTTTTTGAACTTCAATGGCTTTATTAAAATTTCGCTGCGCTTTTAAAACGGCTACTTTATGATGCAATAAATACCTGTTTTCCGCTTCAATTTCCAAGGCTTTATCAATAAATAATTCCGCTTCAAGATAATTGTTCAGTTCCAAATGATTTTTTGAAAATTCAAATAAAACGGAAACATTCAATGAGTCTGTTTCATTACACTTTTCCAGACTTTCAATTGCTTTTCCATAGTTTTTTATGGCTTTTTGCTTTAAAGCTTCAAAAAAATGGGTTTGAAATTTTAAGCTGTTTTCTTCAGCTAAATTTACTTTCTGGGCATATGAAAAAGTTGAAATGAACAACATTCCAACCGCAATTACCCGATGCAAATTTCCAGTTCTCATACAGCGCTGCAATATACAATTTATTCAACTGAAAAAAATGTTAATCATTGTTTAGAAAATAGAACAGAGAACAGAGAAAATAGACGAATTTTAATTGATATCATTAATCAGCGGCGTTCCAATTGAAATTTAGTAATTCCTGTTTTTAAAATTTGGTTTCCGACTTCGGTCTTCGGTCTTCGGACTTTTAGATTCCCTTCGGAATGGCGTCAATTAATTTTTGGGCATACGCCGTTTTTGGCGAATCATAAATGGCATCGGCATCGCCAATTTCTTCAATTTTGCCGTTGCTCATCACCACCAGCTGATCGGCCATGTATTTTACAACCGCCAAATCGTGAGAAATAAAAATATAGGTGAAGCCAAAATCGGCCTTCAATTCATTCAGCAAATTTAACACCTGCGCCTGTACGGAAACATCGAGCGCCGAAACCGATTCGTCGCAAATAATCAATTTTGGTTTCAGGACAATCGTTCTCGCAATGCCAATCCGCTGCCTTTGTCCGCCCGAAAACTCATGCGGATACCTATAAAAATGTTCCGCCAGCAAACCAACCCGTTCCAACAATTCAAAAACATATTTTTTTCGTTCTTCGGATGAATTAAATATTCCGTGCACTTTCATCGGTTCCATCAATGCTTCACCAACAGGAATTCTTGGATTGAGCGATGAAAACGGATCCTGAAAAATAATCTGAACTTCTTTTCTGAAATCCTTTAATTCCTTTTTTGACAGATTGGTAACGTCCTTTTGTTTGTAAAAAATTTCGCCTTTTGTGGCTTTTTCCAAGTGCAAAATGGTACGGCCCAAGGTTGTTTTACCACAACCCGATTCTCCAACCAACCCCAAAGTTTCTCCTTCAAAAAGTTGAAAGGAAACGGCATCCACCGCTTTTACAGGATTTGCTTTTCCGAAGAAAAAGGGTTTTTCAGTATTGAAATAAGTCGCCACATTTTTTACTTCCATCAA
>JAWOHJ010000142.1:0-3365 GCA_046485225.1 Lutibacter sp.
GCTGATTTTAAAGGGGTTGAGAAAGAAAAATTATTTACCATTTGTTATAAAAAACATACCGTTTGTTTTAAAAAACAGACATAAAAAGTATAAAAATTGTCAAAATAGTTGCTTTTCGAAGTCGGTTTTGGGGACAAAAAAGCGTAAAAAATCCCAATTTGTACATATGGTCTTTTAAAGTTGATTTCGGAACGGTGAATAAACGGTCGCTTTTTGTCAAAAATTATCAGCCTTCGGTTTGGTATTCTTTCAAATTAATGGCAATCAATGAGATGGAAATAGAAGTCGGAATCAGATTGCAGTAAGCGGGTTTGCGATATTGACATAAAGATTTCGATGAATTCAAAAAAAACAGGAATCCTTGACATTGGTGAACGTTCTTAAAACCTGCTTTTTTTTTAAGAAGGGTTAAAAGATTTTGCAAAAAGTCGGTCAAAAATTATTTGTACAACAAATATTTTGCCCTTATTTTTTTAAACGCTGCAATTTCTGCCTGCCACGAATGGTGAATTTCTTTAGCGGTCATTCCGTTTTTTATTTGAGTTTCCAGTTCGGTGTTTCCTGCGTGGGCGGTAAAGGAAGCTCCAAAAAAGGTTTCCGTTTCCGGTGTTTTTGTATAGGCATCAAGCAACCATTTGATGTTAACACTGCTTAAACGTTCGGTATTTTTTAAATTCACACCATAACACAGTTTCCCAAGGTGTTTAGGCGATTTGGCGCCGACGTTGGGTTGCGGCGTATAAAAAAAGTCGCTTTCAGGAAAAAATGGTGCTCCGTATTGCTGAAACTGATTTTCGGTGCCCCTGCCGGCGTTGATGGTGGTGCCTTCAAAAAAGCCCAGACTCGGATACAAATTGATGGCCTTGTCGTTTGGCAGGTTCGGCGACGGCTTAATGGGCAGGTGTATTTCGCTTTGGTGCTTATAGTTTTTTAAGGGAATGATGGTCAAATCGCAGGTGATTTTATTGTTGAGCCAATGTTCTCCGTTGATCATTTGTGCATATTCCCCAATGGTCATCCCGTAAACCAAAGGTACCGGGTGCATACCCAAAAAAGTGCGGTGTTCCATTTTTAGGGTGGGTCCGTCTACATAATGTGCATTCGGGTTCGGACGATCCAGTACAATGAGCGGGATGCCATTTTCGGCACAGGCTTCCATCACATAATGCAGTGTAGATATATAGGTGTAAAATCGCACGCCAACATCCTGAATGTCAAAAACAACCAGATCAATTCCTTGCAACTGCTCTTTGGTTGGTTTTTTATTGTTTCCGTACAAAGAAACAATGGGCAACCCCGTTTTTACATCAAATCCGTCCGCCACCATTTCCCCGGCATCCACATCACCCCTAAATCCGTGCTCGGGAGAAAACACCTTTGCAATGGTTATGCCCTTTGAAAGCAGGGAATCTACCAAATGCACAAATCCGTTCTTTTTGAAAATAACGCTGGTCTGATTGGTCACCAGGGCCACATTTTTACCCGCCAATAAAGGCAGGTACTTAGCGGTATTGTTTGCGCCCACCACAATTTTATTCGATTTGGATACTTCAACGCTGTTTTCCTGAGGATTGATAAAGGTTGCCTGTTTTTTTACGGAACAGGAAATCAAACTAAAAAACAAGGTTAAAACCGATAAGAAATATGTATTTTTGAACCGCATAGAAATCATAGACCAATTGAATTACGAGTTATTTATTGCAAAACGCATTATTGCCGCAAAGCAGTACAAAAGTAGCATTTCATCACCGATAATAAAAATAGCGATCATCGCCATTGCCATGGGCATGGTGATTATGATGGTTTCCGTAGCCACCGGCATCGGACTTCAGCAAAAAATCAGAGAAAAACTGTCGGGCTTTAACGGCCATATACAAATCACGAATTTTGACGACAACAATTCGGAAATCACTTTAAATCCGGTTTCAAAAAAACAGGACTTCTATCCGAAATTCACCACCATAGACGGCATCAAAAGTGTGCAGGTTTTTGCCACCAAGGCAGGGATCATCAGAACAAAAACCGATTTTGAAGGCATAATTTTTAAAGGTGTGGGGCAGGAATATGACTGGACTTTTTTTAAAGAATACCTCATCAAAGGAAGATTGCCCGATTTTTCCCCGGAAGTTACCAATGAAGTGCTCATTTCCGAAGAAATCTCTAACAGGCTAAACATTCAGCTGGGTGATGAATTCAATATTTTATTTGTTAAGGAAGATCCGGCAAAAGCACCTTGGATTCGTGTGGTCAATGTAGTGGGTATTTACAATTCCGGTTTTCAGGAATTTGATGAAAATTTTGTAATCTCTGATATTCGGCATATTCAAAAAATGAACCGTTGGAATGATGATGAAGTTGGAGGATTTGAAGTGTTGTTGCATAATTTTGACGAGATTCAGCAAAAAAGCGATCTTGTGTATTTGCAAACAGCTTCTACACTAAACAGCAAAAGCGTTATTGAAAAATATCCTTCCATTTTTGAATGGATTAGCTTGTTCGACAACAATATGTATTTAATTATCGCTATTATGATTTTGGTGGCCGGCATCAATATGATAACCGCTTTGCTGGTCCTTATTTTAGAAAGAACACAAATGGTAGGCATTTTAAAAGCGCTTGGCGGCTCCAATTTCAGCATCAGAAAAATCTTTTTATACAATGCGGGCTACTTAATTATAAAAGGACTGTTTTGGGGCAACCTCATCGGACTCACCCTGTTATTCGCCCAAAAATATTCAGGCATTTTAACACTTGATCCGTCAACTTACTACGTAAACACCGTTCCTGTCCATATCGATTTTGGCTATATTGCCCTATTGAATATCGGAACCTTATTATTATGTCTTTCCATGTTAATCATCCCTTCCATCATCATCGCAAAAATAAGTCCGGCAAAATCCATTAAGTTTGAGTAGGCCCCCTAACCCCCAAAGGGGGACAGAGTTTTAAAAAAATGTTCAGTGAACATTTTTAGCGATCGAGCCAGCCGGCTTGTTGGCGTAAAATATTTCCATTAAAATCCATCATATAGACACTGTAAAGCCAATTAAAACCGCGTCATTGCGAGAAGGATTACAGAGGCGTAGCCGAAGCAATCCGACGCGGCAACCTGTCTCTATTTTCCAAAATGCCTCAAACCGCGTCATTGCGAGGAGGCGATAGCCGACGTGGCAACCTGTCCCTAACTTCCGAAATGTCTCTAACCGCATCATTGCGGGTCAGAGCGTTAAGAAAATGTTCAGTGAACATTTTTAGCGATAGGGCCAGGTGGCGCGGGGGCAAAATTTTTTAGCGTTGGCTGAAGGAGCAACCCAAAGAGCCTTGCTGCAGGTGAAGCGCTGGGAGAGGCGTTCTGGGTGATAGGA
>JAWOHJ010000158.1:0-4977 GCA_046485225.1 Lutibacter sp.
ATATCATTGTCAATTGTTCCGGGAATACCGATACAAGGAAAATTGAATTCTTGGTTAAAAACGATGCCTCCGTTAAAAGTTCCGTCTCCGCCAATTAACACCAAAGCATCTATTTCAGCATTTTTTAACTGGTCGTAGGCTTTTTGCCTTCCTTCTTTGGTTCTAAATTCTTTCGAACGGTCGGTTTTTAATATGGTTCCTCCCCTGTTGATGATATTGCTGACGTGACGCGCATTAAGCGGCTCAAAATCTCCCTCAATCATTCCCTGATAACCTCTATAAATTCCAACGCACTCAACTTTATAGTAAGTGCAGGCGCGTACTACTGCCCTAATCGCTGCGTTCATTCCGGGCGCATCACCACCAGAAGTCATTAACCCTATTTTTTTTATTTTGTTTCCCATAAAGCGAAAGGCAAAATTATACTAATATTTTAATTGAAAATCGTTTTTTTGTTATTCTTTAAAATTACCTACCATAAATTGATTGGATAAACACCGTTATCTTTCAACTTTTGAATTTCTGAAGTCACGTATTCCTTATCTTGCTTATAGGTAACGCCAAACCAGCGCGCATCAGATTTTAACACTTCCATGGTTGCCGATTTATTGACAATGATATGGTTAATCACCAATGGAATAAAAAACTCTGCTTTAGGTTCTTTATGATTTTTAGCAAGGAATTCTTCAAACAAAGATTCAGACAATTCAAAGTATTTTGGCGTAAATCCAAAAAAGTTCATGGATACAATGGTTTCTTCTGAAATTGGAATTAAATTCTCTTTTTCATCTTTATATTTAAGTTCCCCGTTCACTTTTTCAATATGCGTTCTTTCGGTAACACCGGTTAAAAAACCGTTTTCATCCACGCTGCATTCGCCTCGTGAAACAGATCCATATTCGGAAATGGTATTTTTCAGTACATAGCCCATCATATTAAAATTGGTGGATTCCGGATCCATTTTTAATAAAGATTCAGCCTCCACTTTAAAAGCCTCTGCACCATAAAAATCATCGGCATTGATTACCGCAAAGTTTTCTTTTACAACATCTTTCGCCATCAACAAGGCATGACCTGTTCCCCAAGGTTTTTCACGGTTGTTGTCTAAATATTTTACTGGGATATTTTCCAATTCCTGAAAAACATATTCAACTTCAATTTTTCCTTCTAATTTTTTGTCGAAAAATGCTTTAAAATCGGCTTCAATATTTTTTCTGATGATAAAAACCACCTTGCCAAATCCTGCGCGAATTGCATCATAAATTGAAAAATCTAAAATGGTGTCTCCTTGTTCTGAAAATGTGTCCAATTGTTTTAATCCTCCATAACGGCTGCCTACTCCTGCAGCTAAAATTACCAATGTTGGTTTATTCATTTTTTTTATTTTTATTTTTTTTAAAATCTATTATTCTGTCAATTTTTTCTATGGTGTCAAGAGGCTTTAAAGCAAGACCTATTGCTTTTTTCTTTATAAGCCTCAATTTTTGCAGCAATTCTTTGCTGTTATCAAAATCTATTTGATAGCTTAAACCAACGCCTTGGGTATATCCTTCCTCTTCTTCAGAGTATTGAATTTCATTTTGTCGATTGAATATTGATGATCGTAAAGTTCCTGCTTCATTCAATAAAAACTCAACATTTACTTCTCCAATAATATTGGTTTGGCTGCTGGTGCCCATAGGAACACCAACTTTTCCATTGATAATAATTCGGTCATTGAGCTGATAATCAAGCCCTATGGCCAATTGGTCCTCGATATTTAAATTGTCAACTTTACCGCGTTCACCAACAGTATATTCAGGTCTCAATTTAAAACGGTTGTTTCCCTGATTAAAAATATTGTCGAATGCATTTGACAAAATATCAAAACCGGTTCCATACAAAGCTGTACTGCTGTTAACACTTAAATCGCTTTCATTGTAAAAACTTCCCGAAATAAGCAAGGATATAAACTGTACCGTTTTATTGTTTAAATTATCGCTGTTTAATCTGAAAGCCAACTCTGAAGCCACCGTTGAACTTGCGTTCGGGATTTCGATGTCAAATTCTCTTTGGGTATTAAACAATTCTCCTGAAAAACGGGTTACTAAATCGATAGGAATCTTTCTGCTGGAGGAAATATTTTCCAGTAAAGATCTCGGATTAGCAGAAACTCGGTATACAGCTTCAATATTGATATCTGCCGTTAAAGGATCTCCGCTCCAGGAAATGCTTCCGCCTCTTTTCACAATAAACGGTTTGTTGATAAATCCGCCGTATTTAAAATTATAGATTCCATTGTCCACAATAAAATCACCATACATTTCAAACTTGTCTTTGGTATCAAGAGAGATTTGCATATTTCCTGTTCCGCTTCCTCTTAAAAAACTTCCGGTCGATTTGTCCAGCACCATTTCAACAACAGCATCTTTTGTGACATCTATATTGAAATTTAAAGACAGTCCTTTCAGTTTTTCTGAAATATACTTTCGTCTTGTTTCTTCATTTTCTTCGGGATTGTTTTTGTTTACAAATCGAATTAATTGAGAGGTTTCTGCCGTTTTTACGTCGCTCACAGGAATTGTGAGGTGCGTTCCTCTATTTGTTTTTCCAACAACGTTGATTACCAACTTGTCTGTTGGTCCAAATAAATTGGCATAACCTTCCAAAAATCCGGTGCCATAATATACCGAGTTTTCTTGCTCAACGGTATTCAACACCAACAAGTTTTTGGTATTTACATTTAAATTAAGTCGCCAGGTCTCAAAATTTTGATGGCTGATGGTTCCTGTTAATTTACCTCTTGTACTAAATTTTTTATCTTTTAATTGTACATCCTCAAAAGTAAATGTTTGATTTTTCATAGAAACAACACTGGTTCCTTCAAAATCATAATCCACATTTAAATAAGGCAAATACAATCCGGCTTGGTCTAAAAACAACTCGCCTTCCATCGTTGGATTGTTCAGCAAGCCCGTTAAATGGGCGTTTCCATAGGCAAAACCTCTAATATTTTTAAATACATCTTGCCCCAAGGGAGAAAACGGATCTAACTTAAATTCCTCAAATTCAAGCTGCACATCCAAGGTTGGATTTTTAGGTGTAAAGTCAAGATTTCCGGTCGCCGAAAAAGTTACGGTATTTTTATTTTTCAAGGTAATGTTAACCCCATAATCCCGTATTGAATTTTTTCCCTCAACAGCCACTATTAAATTCCCGAGCTCGGAATTATTGAGGTTAAAATCATTGATTGTAAAGTTCGCTGTTGGCTTTATTACCTTATTTAACTGTTTGTAATTGAGGGAACCATTCATAATTCCTTTTACCTTTATGCTGTCAATTTCAGGTGTTATGGTCGCCAAATTAACATTGTCAAACTTAAAGGTTAAATCTTTTGAAATGGTGTCTCGCACTTGTCCGAAAAACTCAATTCTTTGATCACTTGAGGTGATTAAAAACGGACTTATATCATATGTTTTTGTTTTATTATCATACACCAATTTGTTGTCAAAATTATCTTCAGGATTGATAATCCATTTGGTGTCTTTAAAAGTAAAATTCGATTTTTGAAGTCCGAAAACGGATTTGTTTTCTTTGTTAAACGTATGATAAAACGCCAAATCATAATTCTCTGTATCTTTATCTCCGCCTAAAAATTCAGTTCTAAAATACAAGGTGTCATTTAGCGTGATGTTTACCAATTGTAATTTGGAAATATTGTAATTTTTTGTATTTATTTTAGCAACAGAAAGTTGCGTATTAAATAATGGGTTCTTGGTGTCTATTTGCAAATTCAGTGAGTCAATGGTGTTATCAAATGCGATAATTTCTGGCGATTTAATATTTAGCCTAAACAAATTATCATCAGAATTTAAATTACCCGCAATGAATGTATTTGCCGAAAGCGTTACTTCCGGATAAAATACCTCCACAATTTTGTTGTAAATTTTAAATCGAAAATCGAGCTCCTGACCCGCAGTAACCTCAAAAGGTTTGTAATTTGAGTATATGCTTCCCAAGGCGTTTTTGGTGAGCTTCACCAACTCGGCAAACTTAAATTTCCCTTTTACATAGCCATTTACAATTTCGGTAGAATTTACGGTAATAGTTCTTTCATCGCCTTCAAAAGCAGAAGTTATATTAAAATCTTTAAAAAAGTAACTGTCTTTTTGGTTGGTGTATAAAGCGTTTTTAAAATCAATTGTTCCTGCCAAATCATCCAGAGAATTTCCTAAAACTTTAATTTCGATATCTCCTTTAACTTTTGAAATGCTGTCACGTTTAAAAAGATTTAAGGTGTTTAAATCCAAATAATCAATTTTGGTTTTAAAATCGAAGGTGTAAATTTTTGTCGAAAAATCGGCCAAACCAACAAAGTTAAGTTTAATATTGTCATCATTTACTTCCATTTCACCATCAAAATGTTTGTTTTTTATGACGCCGTTTATATCAATATTGGTGTAGGTATATCCTTTAAATTGTTGTTTAGAAATATACCCTTTTACTGTGGTATTCATTTTTTCCAAGGTAAAACCTTTTCCGTCAACATCAGCTTCCGCAGAAAGGTTGCCAATTAACGGATCATTTAACATTTTGCCCAATCCAAAATCAATCACTGCAACTTGGCCAAAATAAGATGCATTGTTGATGTCGCTAATATTGGTTAATTCCAAATCGGTAATCAAGCTGCCGATATCGGTTTTCATAATCACATTGGCATTGATTAAATCTTCCGTGAGATAGGCAAATCCGCTCACCGAAAATTTTCCCAATTTTTTAAATGATGAAGGAAGCTGTTTTCCCAAAATATTGGGAAGCAATGCTTTTAAATGGTCATAATCTGAAGTTAATCGGGTTAAATTTGCCGCCAATGAAAATCCTTCTGCTTTGTTAAACACGTTTTGAAAATGCAGCGTTCCAATAATTGCGGCATCTTGATCGGTTTTCAACTCCAAATTTTCTGTCTTAAAATCGTTCAGATTCCCTGTTATTTTTGTT
>JAWOHJ010000071.1:0-3559 GCA_046485225.1 Lutibacter sp.
CAGTTCCGTCATTTAATGCTATTGAACTTAGAAGAGCTAAAACTATAAAAGGACTGCAGGAAGCTGAAACATTTAACGTATGGGATAAGCATATAACAGGACCAATGAGTCAGCATATTTGGGCGCCGGAAATACATTACCTGGATGGAAAATGGTATATTTATTTTGCTGCCAGTGAAGTTGATGATATATGGAAATTAAGACCATATGTACTTGAATGTAAAGGTCAGGATCCTTTAAAAGATGATTGGATTGAGTTAGGGCAGATGCAAGCAGCCGATGGCGATAATAAAACATTTATTGATTTTTCGTTAGATGGAACGGTCTTCGAAAATAAAGGGAAGAGATACTTCTGTTGGGCACAAAAAACCGGCGGGCAGTTCGCCGCTTCAAATTTATATTTAGCTGAAATGGAATCACCAATTAAGCTAAAAACAGCTCAATTTATGCTTACCACACCAGATTATGATTGGGAGCGAGTTGATTTTTGGGTAAATGAAGGTCCGGCAATTATAAAAAACAACGGTAAAATATATATTACATTTTCGGCAAGCGCCACAGGTGCATGTTATTGTATGGGGATGATGGAAGCAGATGCAGCATCTGATTTATTAGACAGAAACTCATGGAAAAAATCAAGATACCCTGTATTAGAGTCAGATTATGAAAAGAAGATATTTGGGCCAGGGCATAACAGTTTTACGGTAGCAGAAGACGGAGTAACACCATTAAGTATATATCATGCGCGAGATTATGAAGAAATTGTCGGGAATCCTTTATATGACCCAAACAGGCATGCACGAGTTATGGAGGTAAAATTTGATAAAAACGGAAAACCAGTATTTCAATTTTAAGTAAGGTAATTAGCAGCAACTTTTAAAAATTTAAAGATAAAGTGTTGATAAATAGCGCGTTTTTGTATTTCAATCTTAAAAAATTGAATTTTTTTAAAGTAATTAAATATTAAATATATGATAAAATCAATTTTCAAAAATATTTTTTTAGCAACATTAATTTTGGGTGTTTTTACTGGTTTTAATCAAGCTGATGAAATAAAGTTAGCTGAAAACTCATCCACTGATGAAGTTGTAAATTTGGTTGTAGATTTTAAGGATACAGGAATTAAAATTCAGCCAACGATGTACGGTATTTTCTTTGAAGATATCAATTTCGCCGCTGATGGCGGATTGTATGCCGAGATGATTAAAAACAGGTCGTTTGAGTTTGAGTTGCCAATGATGGGCTGGATAGAACCTAACAGCGACCGTCATTCTCTGAACAAACAATCGGGGATTGCCACAATCATGACAACTTCGGAAAACACAACGAATCCGAATTTTAGCAGGATTTCAGTGAATAATGATAAAGGCTATGTGCTGATCAATGAAGGATTCAGAGGGATGGGCATCAAAAAAGATGCGAACTACAACCTTTCTTTAAAAGCGGCCAATCCTAGTGGCGCCATCAAAAAAATTAGGGTACAATTTATTGACGAAAACAACAGTGTGTTGGGAGAAACTACCATAGCGCCAACCGCAACAACTTGGCAAAATTATACCGCACAGCTTTCCGCTACCCAAACGGAAGCAAAAGCAAAGTTAAAAATTACATTTGAAGGAACCGGAATTATTGATGTTGATATGATTTCATTGTTTCCGGAAGATACCTGGAAAGGCAGAAAAAACGGATTGCGAAAAGATTTGGTGCAACTGTTGGATGATATGAATCCCGGATTTTTACGTTTTCCCGGCGGCTGTATTGTGGAAGGAAGAACCTTGGAACAACGCTATCAATGGAAAAAAACCGTAGGTGATGTTGAAAACAGAACCACTTTAATCAATAGATGGAATACAGAGTTTAGGCACAAATTGGTGCCAGATTATTTTCAGAGTTTCGGCTTGGGATTTTTTGAATATTTTCTGCTCTCTGAAGATTTGGGTGCCGAACCATTGCCAATTGTAAGTTGTGGAATCGCCTGTCAATTCAATACCGGCGAATTGGTGCCAATGCACGAATTGGAGCCTTATGTGCAAGACGCTTTGGATTTAATAGAATTTGCCAATGGTTCAATTGATACGCCTTGGGGAAAAATAAGAAATGATATGGGCCACCCAAAACCTTTTAATTTGAAATATATTGGTGTTGGCAATGAGCAGTGGGGCCCGGCTTATATTGAAAGATATAAAGTATTTGAAAAAGCAATTAAAGGTAAATATCCAAACATCATTATTGTTTCAGGAAGTGGGCCTTTCCCTGATGGAGATTATTTTGACTATGGGATGGAGGAATTAAAAAAATTAAATGCTGAAATTATTGATGAGCATTATTACAGAAGTCCGGAATGGTTCAGAGAAAATGCGGCACGTTATGATAGTTACGATAGAAACGGGCCAAAAATATTTGCAGGGGAATATGCTGCTCATCCAAAAAATGTGGAAGACGGACCTAAAGAAAACAATTGGGAAGCAGCACTTTCTGAAGCGGCTTTTATGACAGGTTTAGAGCGAAATGCAGAAGTTGTCAATTTAACTTCGTATGCGCCTTTAATGGCTCATATTGATGCGTTTCAATGGGCTCCTGATATGATTTGGTTTAACAATCTGGAATCCTATGGAACGCCAAATTATTACGTGCAAAAGTTGTTTGCAACCAACAAGGGAACCGATTTAATTGCCATAACCAAAGATGGAAAACCTCTGATCGGACAAAATGATTTGTTTGCATCTGCAGTAAAAGATACAGATAAAAAAGAAGTGATCATTAAATTGGTGAATACTGCCGCCAATGCACAAGACCTAAAAATCGATTTAAAGGGTAAAAAGTTGGTGTCAAAAGGTGTGGCGCTCACCTTAAAAAGCGAAAATTTAACGGATGAAAACTCCTTTGAATCACCAAAAAATATGAGCCCAAAAGAAAGTGCTGTTAAACTGACAGGCAGTAATTTACCTATTAATATTCCGGCTTATTCGGTGACTGTTTTAATTTTTAAGATGAAATAGCAAGTTTTTAAAACTTTTTATTGAATATAAAATATTGAATTACAGGCAAATAATTAAAACAATAAAATATAAGTGTTTTTTATACACTTATTAAATAATTATATTATATTTGTAATTATATTTAAAGATTTACGAATGAAAAATTATGTTATAGGATTGGATTACGGAACAGATTCTGTACGTGCGGTTTTGATTGATACGGACAACGGCCAAGAATTGGCTTCGGATGTGCATTGGTATCAGCGATGGAAAAATGCGGAGTTTTGTGATGCTTCCATAAACCAATTTCGCCAGCATCCTTTAGACCATATTGAAGGATTGGAAAATACCATAAAAAATGTGGTAAAAAACGGAAATGTAAATCCGTCTCAAATAAAAGCCATATGTATAGATACCACAGGATCATCACCAATTCCTGTTGCTGAAAACGGGACACCATTGGCTTTGGTCAAAGGTTTTGAAACAAATCCCAATGCGATGATGGTGCTTTGGAAAGACCACACTGCTATAAAGGAGGCTAATGAAATTAATGAACTGGCCGTGAGTTGGGGAGGTGTTGA
>JAWOHJ010000292.1:0-4328 GCA_046485225.1 Lutibacter sp.
GACCATCAACTTCGCCCCAGACTTCGGGTTGATAAAGAAATTCTTTTGTTTCCGAGGGTTTTTCTGGAAGGAGAATACGAATATCAGGCAGACTTTGGCTGGGTCAATGATTTTGAGGGCAACACAAATTATAAGGGTGAAGATGAATGGCTAATCAGGGCTTCTTATATGTTATCACGCAATTTTTCCTTACAGGCCAATTATAACAGCCATTATGGATGGGGTGGAGGCTTAAGCGTCAGATTTTAATAAAAAGGATAGCACAACACGCGGCATAATACAAGTTAACTGCAAGTAAATTGGGTAAACTACAATTCCGCTCAACAAGAGTTTTTACCTGTCCTGAGCCTGTTGAAGGAAAGCACATAGCTTTTTGACTTTAGCCTGCATTATGCTGGCTTGTGCAGGGTTTGCCTGTCCGTTTGGCAGGCGCAGTCATCCAAATGAAGTATTTCCGGCAATTCTTAAAAATGAAAACGTCAGCGCTATTCGGATGCTTAAGAAAGTTGATCAATCTCAATCAAAAGATATCGTTTTGAATAAATCATCAGGCATTTTATGTGCGTGATCTTATTTTATACCATTAAACTCCCGAGAATGCAGCAAATCCGCCATCCACAGGCACCACAATCCCAGTCACAAAACTTGAAGCATCACTGCATAAAAACAATAAGGTGCTCAGCAATTCATCGGCTTCACCAAATCGTTTCATAGGGGTATTTGCGATAATTGTTTTCCCTCTTTCGGTAAGCGAACCGTCACGGTTTAATAAAAGTTCCCTGTTTTGTTCTCCGATAAAAAATCCGGGCGCAATGGCGTTTACCCTAATTTTTGTCGATTGCTTTTGTGCCATTTCTACGGCCAGCCATTTGGTGAAATTTTCTATCGCCGCTTTTGAGGCCGAGTATCCAACAACTCTGGTTAAGGCTTGTTGCGCCGCAATTGATGAAATATTAACAATACTTCCTCGCTGTTGTTTTGCCATTTCTTTTCCAAAAACCAATGTTGGCAATAGGGTCCCTTTAAGATTTAAATTTGTTACCGCATCAAAATCATCCATGTTCATATCAAAAAAATCATCCTCAGGCATAATGATCGCACCCCTTACATTTCCTCCGGCCGCATTTACAAGAATGTCTATGCTGCCCCATTTTTGAATGACTTGTTTTCGGGCAGCTTCTAATTTTTCACGATCCAATACATCGGCAACCAAACCCATGGCTTCACCTCCCAATTCATTTATTTCATCAACTTTTGTTTGTATAGTAGCGTCTGTTCTGCCTAAAATAGCAACTTTAACACCTTCTAAAGCCAGTCCTTTTGCCATGGCACCTCCCAATACACCCGCGCCGCCGGTAATGATGGCAACTTTATCCTTGTAATTGTTTTTTTGCATCTTCTCTAATTATAATTTAAGGTTTAATTTTTAATAAGAACAGTAATTTATAGACTTTGTTTTGTGCGTTCCCTGCGGGCGGGCAGTGCGTTGCAAGTCCTCGTCACACCCAAAAGTGTGTCTGTGGGCTTTCCACTTCCTTCCCTAACGCAAATCCGGTTATAAAAAACTTAGCCTTTTTAATAAATTACTTCAAAATCAACAACTTCCGCAATAAATATTCGCTTCTTTTTTATTAAAATGATTTTGTAAAAGTATCTTTAAAAATGATAAAAGTAAAAAAAAATAGGATTTAAAATAATTTATTATATATTTGTGTAATCGATTACATAAATATAAAAATGATGTCTACAACTTACAAATCACGGTATGCCTCTAGTCCAAAGGCAGTAAAATTATATGATACCGCGCAACTTAGAGAAGAGTTTTTAATTGAGAACTTAATGGAAGCTGGAAAAATTAACCTTACTTATTCTCATTACGACAGATATATTGCAGGTTCTGCAGTACCAATAAAACCCTTAACACTTGAAACCATTGATCCTTTAAAAGCCAATTATTTTTTAGAAAGAAGAGAGATCGGAATTATAAATGTTGGCGGAAAAGGAACGGTGATGGTTGACGGAAAGGCTTACGAATTGGGTTTCAAAGATGCCTTATATATCGGGGCCGGAAATAAGGAAGTTATTTTTAACAGTGATGATGAAAACAATCCTTCAAAATACTATCTAAATTCTGCACCGGCGCATACCAGTTATCCAACTAAAAAAGTAAGTAAGGCTGAGGCCAATAAATTAGAATTGGGTTCTTTGGAATCTTCTAACCATCGTACGGTAAATCAAATGATTATTGGCGGAATTGTAACTACGTGTCAGTTACAAATGGGAATGACCGAATTAAAAACAGGAAGTGTTTGGAATACCATGCCGGCTCACGTTCACGACCGCAGGATGGAAGTTTATTTTTATTTTGATATTCCCGAAAATCAGGCTGTTTGCCATTTTATGGGAGAACCACAAGAAACACGTCATATCTGGATGGACAATGACCAGGCGGTAATTTCTCCACCTTGGTCTATTCACTGTGGATCAGGAACTTCAAATTATACTTTTATTTGGGGAATGGCCGGTGAAAACCTGGATTATGGTGATATGGATGTATCCAAAATAACCGATTTAAGATAAAAAAATGATGAATACCTTATTTAATGTCAGCGGAAAAATAGCATTGGTCACCGGCAGTACGCACGGATTGGGAATGGCCATGGCAAGAGGTTTAGGCCTGGCCGGAGCAACCATCATTGTAAACGGAAATTCTTCGCAAGAAAAAATTGATGCCGCAGTTGCGGAATATCAAAACGAAGGCATTAAGGCCGTAGGTTATAAATTTAATGTAACCAATGAGCAAGAAGTAATCACCGCCATCGCTAAAATTGAAGCTGAAGTCGGAAACATTGATATTTTAATTAACAATGCAGGAATCATAAAACGCACACCATTGTTGGAAATGGAAGTTGCAGATTTTAAGGAAGTTATTGACATAGACTTGGTAAGTCCGTTTATCGTTTCCAAACATGTGGTAAAAGGAATGGTTTTAAGAAAACAGGGGAAAGTGATTAATATTTGTTCCATGATGAGCGAATTGGGCCGTAACAGTGTTGGGGCTTATGCAGCAGCAAAGGGCGGATTAAAAATGTTGACTAAAAATATGGCAACGGAATGGGCCAAATACAACATTCAGGTAAACGGCATCGGCCCCGGATATTTTGCTACAAAACAAACAGAACCTATCAGGGTTGACGGGAATCCTTTTAATGATTTTATCATCAACAGAACTCCGGCGGCAAAATGGGGAGATCCAAACGATTTGGCGGGTGCAGCGATTTTTTTATCTTCAAAAGCAAGCGATTTTGTGAACGGACATATTTTATATGTTGACGGCGGAATTCTCGCTACCATTGGAAAACCTTCAAACGAAAAATAATTTAATATTAAATATTAACAAGATGAGCGCTAAATTTATTCACGATAATTTCTTACTGGAAAATAAATTTGCAGAAGAATTGTATCATAATTATGCCAAAAATCAACCAATAATTGATTACCACAATCATTTGCCTCCTCAGCAAATAGCCGACAACACGATTTATAACAATATTACCAATGTTTGGATCAATGGAGATCATTATAAATGGCGCGCTATGAGAACGTTGGGGATAAAGGAAGAATTTATAACCGGAGGCGCTTCCGATGAAGATAAATTTAAAAGTTGGGCCAAAACGGTTCCGTATACGATGCGAAATCCTTTGTATCATTGGACGCATTTAGAGTTGGCAAGATATTTTGATATTTATGACTTATTGAATGAAAAGTCTGCCGATAAAATTTATCAGGAAACCAAAGAAAAATTAAATACACAAGATTTTAGTTGTCAAAATTTGCTTCATAAAGTAAATGCTGAAGTGGTTTGCACCACCGAAGATCCAATCGATACCCTTGAACATCATCAAAAAATAGCAAAAAGCGATCTGAAAATCAAAGTCAGTACCGCTTTTAGGCCGGATAAAGCAATTTTAATCGCAAATGACGGCTACAACAGTTATTTGGATTTACTTGCAATTGCAGCGGATATTTCCATTAATTCTTACACAGATTTATGTGATGCCTTAAAACGAAGAATTCAATATTTTGATGACAACGGCTGTAAACTTTGTGACCACGGATTGGATCAGATTTATTTCGAAAATTTTACGGAAAGCGAAGTAAATGCAATATTTGAAAAGAAAAGAAACAATCAGGAAATTAGTAATAATGAAGCATTGAAATTTCAAAGTTCAATATTGCTGTTTCTGGCAGAAACCTATCACGAATTTGGGTGGGTACAACAATTTCATTTAGGTGCCTTAAGAAATAACAATGCGCGAATGTTAAGG
>JAWOHJ010000314.1:0-4475 GCA_046485225.1 Lutibacter sp.
GTACGAAAAAGTACAAAGAGTTGAAGTGCCCGACGCTTCAAGCATCATGTCGTTTCTTGCAACCTAAAAAGAAACCGCATTATTTCCTGTTTGATCAATCACCAAATTTACTGGGTACATTTATTTATTTATTTATGCCAATGGCATTAATTTTATTTAAAAACCAGTTTGTTTGAAAGCGAAAATAATAATTTAATAAAATCAAACTAAATTCCTTGGATTCCCGGCATATTTTAATAGCGCTACCCGACAGTTAGATTGGGGGTTTTTACTTTTTAATTATTTAAAGCAACTTTTTTTAATTTCTCCTAATTATTTAATAATTACAGATGTGCTTATTATTATATATTCAAAAATAAGAATTAAATTTGTTGAAAATATATAAAAAATGTATTTAAATAAAAAATAATAATAGTCAATTTATAAATATAACAAAATATAGTAATATGTTAAAATCGATGATTAGATTACGAATGAGTTCACATGATGCTCATTATGGCGGAAACCTTGTTGACGGAGCAAGAATGCTTCAGTTATTTGGTGATGTTGCCACAGAACTTCTTATTTTAAGAGATGGTGATGAAGGTTTGTTCAAAGCATATGATATGGTAGAGTTTATGGCGCCTGTTTATGCGGGTGACTTTATTGAAGCTGTTGGTGAAATAATTGAAGAAGGAAACTCGAGCAGAAGAATGAAATTTGAAGCCCGTAAGGTAATTGCACCTCGTCCTGATATTTCAGATTCCGCTTGTGATTTTCTGGAAGAACCAATCATTGTTTGTCGTGCAACCGGAACCTGTGTCACGCCAAAAGCGAGTCAACGTAAATAACTTATGTTATGGAAAAATTAATTATCACAGCCGCAATTTCGGGTGCGGAAGTTACCAAGGAACACAATCCTGCAGTGCCTTACACCATTGAAGAATGTGTTCGTGAAGCCAGTTTGGCTTATCAGGCTGGTGCAAGCATTATTCATTTGCACGTTCGTAAAGACGATGGTACGCCTACACAAGACAAGAACCGTTTTAAAGAAGTAATGGATGCCATCAGGCTAAAATGTCCTGATGCAATTATTCAACCTTCAACCGGTGGTGCAGTTGGGATGAAAAATGATGAAAGGTTACAGCCAACTGAGCTTAATCCGGAAATGGCAACATTAGATTGTGGCACTTTAAATTTTGGAGGCGACGAGATCTTTGAAAACACCGAAAATACCATCAAATATTTTGGACAGCGAATGATTGAAAAAAACATAAAACCGGAATTGGAAGTTTTCGACAAATCGATGATCGATATGGCCTTGCGTCTTCATCAAAAAGGATTTATAAAATCCCCAATGCATTTTGATTTTGTAATGGGTGTTAATGGAGGCATTTCGGGAACCTTAAGAGACTTTGTTTTCTTGCGTAACAGCATTCCTGCTGATGCAACTTACTCGGTTGCAGGCGTTGGAAGATTTGAATTTCCGTTGGCTGTTGCCGCAATTATCGATGGCGGCCATGTGAGGGTTGGTTTGGAAGATAATTTATATATATCTAAAGGTGTTTTAGCCAAATCGAATGGGGAATTGGTTGAGAAAGTGGTGAGATTGGCAAAGGAACTTGGTCGTGAAATAGCAACTCCGGCTGAAGCAAGAGAAATATTAGGATTAAAAAAACAGTAAAACTGTTAAATTAAATGATAAAAAAAGGAAATAAATACGGTACGCACAGGGTTATTGAACCCTTAGGCGTTTTACCGCAACCAGCAACGAAAATTGATAACAATGTTACTGAAATTTACGACAACGAAATCTTGGTTGATGTTGATATTCTAAATATTGATTCAGCCAGTTTTACCCAAATTAAAGAACAGGCAGCCGGAAATATCGAGAAAATAAAAGAAATTATTTTAGAGATTGTTGCCACTCAGGGCAAAATGAAAAATCCGGTTACCGGATCTGGAGGCATGTTCATTGGAACCGTTTTACAAATTGGGGAAGCATTGAAAGGTAAAATAGATTTAAAAGTGGGAGATAAAATTGCTAGCCTTGTTTCTTTATCATTAACACCGCTAAAAATTGAAGAGATAATAGCCGTAAAACCAAACATTGATCAGGTGACTGTGAAAGCTAAAGCCATTTTGTTTGAAACGGGTTTATATTCAAAATTACCGACAGATATGCCCGATTCATTGGCGCTTGCCGTACTTGATGTATGTGGTGCTCCTGCACAAACAGCCCGTTTGGTAAAATCTGGAGACACGGTTGTTATTATTGGAGCCAGCGGAAAATCGGGTATGCTGTGCTGTTACGAAGCAAAAAGAAGGGCTGGCGTTAACGGGAAAGTAATTGGTGTTGATTATAGCGACAAAGGTTTAGAAGCCTTAAGAAAATTAAACATCTGCGACGAAATAATTAAACTGGACGCAACAAATGCACTTAGCTGTTATGATGCCATTTCAAAAGTAACCAATGATGAACTTGCCGATGTTGTGATAAACAATGTAAACATCCAAAACACAGAAATGGGTTCCATCTTAATGTGTAAAGACAGAGGCGTGGTATATTTCTTCAGTATGGCTACTTCATTCACAAAAGCGGCTTTAGGCGCCGAAGGTGTCGGTAAAGATATTGACATGATTGTTGGTAACGGTTACGCAAAAGGCCACGCAGAAATAACATTAAATATATTAAGAGAACATAAAGGGATAAGGGCTTTATATGAAAGTCTTTACGCTTAATTAAATTTAGAAGAATGAAAAAAGAGTATAAAAAAGTAGCCTATAAACACATCCCTTTATTTAAGGATATTTCTCAAGAAGATTGGAACGATTGGAGATGGCAATTACGACATGCCATCAGAGATATTCCTACACTGGAAAAAGTAATTATTTTAACTGATGAAGAAAAGGAAAATCTTTCTAAAACCTTAAAAAAATTTAAAATGGCAATTACGCCGTATTATGCGGCTTTAATGGACAAGGAAGATAAAAATTGTCCGGTAAGAATGCTGGCAGTTCCTGTTCTTAATGAATTGTTTGTTGATGCTTCGGATTTGGATGACCCGCTGCATGAAGATGTGGATTCTCCTGTTCCCGGACTAACGCACCGTTATCCGGACAGAGCCTTACTTCTTGTTACCCATGAATGTTCCATGTATTGTCGTCATTGTACCCGAAGAAGAATTGTTGGTGATTCCAGCGAAAAAATGGACAATAAACATCTTGAGCAGGCATTTGAATACATCAGAAATACGCCGCAACTTAGAGATATTGTTATTTCCGGCGGTGATCCATTAATTTTAAGCGACGAAAAATTAAATTATATTCTGACAGAATTAAGAAAAATTGATCACGTTGAAATTATCCGTATTGGCAGTCGTATGCCTGTAGTGCTTCCTCAAAGAATTACAGATGAATTCTGCGAAATGCTTAAAAAGCACCATCCAATATATGTAAATACGCATTTTAATCACCCAAAAGAAATCACTGAAGAGGCTAAAATTGCCTGTGAAAAATTAGCAAATGTGGGCGTTAATGTCGGAAACCAATCGGTGCTTCTAAGAGGAATTAATGATTGCTCTAACATCATGAAAAAGTTAGTGCACGAGCTATTAAGAATTCGGGTACGACCTTATTATATATACCAATGTGATCTTTCGGAAGGAATTTCTCACTTTAGAACGACCATTTCTAAAGGCATTGAAATCATTGAAAATTTACGCGGACATACTTCAGGTTTGGCAGTTCCTACTTTTGTGGTGGACGCTCCGGGCGGTGGCGGTAAAATTCCGGTAATGCCAACGTACTTAATATCGCAAAACGAAAAAAGAGTGGTATTAAGAAATTACGAAGGTGTGATAACGACGTATACACAACCAACTCATGGAGAGGAACATGATACTGAAAATTGTGAATTCTGTAAAAACGAGAATTTGGTTGCTAAAACTGGTGTAGCCATGTTATTAAACAATGACGGACTTTCCCTTCAGCCTGAAAATTTGAAAAGAAGAAACAGAGAACTCGTAGAATAAAGGAATAAATCCTTTCCGTATTAAGATGAACAGCATTATTACAGAACAACTGCTTAATAAAACGACCTTCTTAGTAGGGAATAAAAAGAATGCGGGTAAAACAACTTTTCTGAATTATGCGCTTGCGCAGGTTAGGGAAGTTGTTCGGCCTGCTTTTTTTACCATTGGGATTGATGGTGAACCAAGTGATTTAATATTTGACACGCCCAAACCAAAGGTTTATACGGAAATTGGGGATTATGTGGTCACTTCGGGTTTAATGATCAATAAAAGTGATGCGCTGTTTGAAATTATTCACGTGTTTCCATACAAAACTGTTTTAGGAAGGCTTGTTCTGGCAAAAACATTGCGAAGCGGAAGTATAGAACTTGTCGGCTCCGAAGACAACAAACAACTCGACGAAATTGTAGACTATCTCAGAAATGAGGAGCACATAAAAACCATTGTCATTGATGGTGCCGC
>JAWOHJ010000354.1:0-3330 GCA_046485225.1 Lutibacter sp.
CCGCAACCCATTTATTGCATCAGGCTTTGCGCGAAATTTTAGGAACGCACGTGGAACAAAAAGGATCGGCGGTGCATTCAAAATATTTGCGTTTTGATTTTTCACACTTCGCAAAATTAACGGTTGATGAATTACGTGCCGTTGAAGATTTTGTAAATGCGCGCATAGATTCTAAATTGATGCTTGAAGAATATAGAAATATCCCAATAAAAACAGCTTTAGATAAAGGCGCTATGGCTTTGTTTGGCGAAAAATACGGTGATACGGTACGCGCCATTCAATTTGGAAAATCCGTAGAGCTTTGCGGAGGTATTCACGTACAAAACACCGGTGATATCTGGCATTTTAAAATTGTGTCGGAAGGTGCTATTGCAGCTGGTGTGCGACGAATTGAAGCTATTACCAACGATGCCACAAAAGATTTTTTTCTTGAAAATACCCAGGTTTTTTCTGAAGTGATAGAAGTGTTGAAAAATACCAAAAATCCGGTGAAAGCCATTATCGATTTACAGGAAGAAAATGCCATTTTAAAAAAGCAGGTGGAAGCTTTGCAAAAAGACAAGGCCAAAAATTTAACCGGCGATTTAATAAATCAAGTTGAAGAAATTAACGGCATTCACTATTTGGCCGTAAAACTGGATTTGGACCAAAACAGCATTAAAGATTTGGCTTTTGACTTGGGAAATAAAATCGAAAACTTGTTTTTGCTGGTTGGAACAGAAGCTGAAGGAAAAGCTTTTTTAACCTGTTTCATCGCCAAAAATTTGGTGGAAGAAAAACAGTTGGATGCAGGAAAAGTGGTTCGTGAATTGGGAAAATTGATTGAAGGCGGCGGCGGCGGACAAGCTTATTTTGCAACTGCCGGCGGTAAAAAACCCGAAGGAATTGAGGAGGCACTTCTAAAAGGAAAAGAATATTTAAAATAAGTTAAAAGTTATATGCTATGCGTTAAATGTTAAAAATTGTCGATGCCTAAATAACGTATAACCTATAACGAATAACAAATAACATTCAAAGTGAATTTCAGAACCAACATTCAGCTACAAAAAGAAGAAAATCAGATTGATTATGCTTCTAAATTGCTGTTGATTGGTTCTTGTTTTTCTGAAAACATCAGCAAAAAGCTGGCGTATTTTAAATTTGATGTCGACAGCAATCCGTTTGGTATTTTATTCAATCCGAAAGCTATTGAAACTTTAATTTTGAATTCATTAAACGAAAAAATATATACCGAAAAGGATATTTTTTTGTTAAATGAACGCTGGCATTGTTTTGATGCGCATTCAGATTTAAGCGCCACGGATAAAAATGAATTGCTTCACAATTTAAACCTTGCTGTTAAAACGACCAATAAACGGCTAAAAGAAGCAACACACATCATCATTACTTTGGGAACTTCTTTTACTTATCGTTTTGTTGAAACCAATGCCATTGTTGGCAATTGCCATAAAGTTCCACAAAAAAAGTTTGCAAAAGAATTGCTTTCTGTCGATGAAATTTCTGATTCATTAAAAAATATTTGCCACCGAATTTCAGCAATCAATCCGAAGACAACTGTAGTTTTTACGGTAAGTCCGGTTCGCCACATCAAAGATGGTTTTGTGGAAAATTCGCTGAGCAAAGCGCATTTAACTGCCGCGATTCATAAAACCTTAGGAGAAGTTGGTGGAAAGTATTTTCCTTCATTTGAAATAATGATGGACGATTTGCGCGATTACCGTTTTTACAGCAGCGATATGATTCATCCCAACGAAACTGCCGTCGATTATATTTGGGAACAGTTTAAACACGTTTGGATTCAAGAAAATACTTTTTCTATAATGAAAGAAGTTGAAACTATCCAAAAAGGATTGGCGCACAAACCTTTCAATCCAAATTCGGAACAACATCAGGCGTTTTTGTTGGACTTACAGCAGAAAACACAAGTATTAGAAAACAAACTGAAGATTAAATTCTAACAAAAAATAGAGGCAATTGCCTCTATTTTTTTTAATATGTTTTTGCTTTTTTATTTCACAAATTTTGCCACATTTTGCCAAGGTCCACCGTTAATCACGTCAATGCCCTGTTGCTTTAAAAATGAAGTTGCTTGTCCGCTTCTTGCGCCGCTTCTGCAAACCGCAATGATCTTTTTATTCATTTTTTTTATTTCTGCAACTTTCGTTGGAATGGCGTTTAAAACCATATTTTTTGAGCCTTTAACGTGCCCTTCTTTGAACTCTTCAACCGTTCTTACATCAATAACAACTGCACCTTCTTTTAAATATTCTTCAATTGCAGCTCCTGCATTTCCACCACCAAATAATCCGAAAAAACCCATTCTTTTAAATTTTAAAATTTCCGCAAAGATAATTCAATAAAATGGTACTTAGGTAACTATAGTTACGCTATTTTGAAATAAGGCGAATTCCGTTGGCGATAAGCTGCTCATACTTTTTATTTTTTTTAAGCTGCATTAAATAGTCCAAAATTTCGGTTTTCAATATTTTATCTGACTGATAAACAAGTTCATACATTTCTAAAGGCAACAACCAATCTGAAGCGAAATTTGCTTTCAATTTTTCAAAAATTAAGGTAAATCTCAGAGAATCCACTTCATCATTTTTTCTCATTTCAGCGATTTCCCGATACATTTTATGCAACTTGATTTCCTCTTCTGAATAAAAAATTTTATGCGTTTTGGTCTTGGAAACTTCTCCCAGATTCTTAAAAGAATTGACGGACGCTGGTCCGGCGTGCGCAGAAATTATTTCTTTTCCCACCGCCATATCATAAATTCCCCATTCGGGTTTAAACAACACTGTATCGTTATGCGTTACGGTACAATTTTTAAAAGAAATGAGTAAAATCTTCCCTTTTAAATCGCGTTTTCCGGTAATAACTTCGCCTTCCACCTTAACATTTCCTTCAAAAAGCAAGACTGTTTTTTTACCCTCATAAATTCCGTAAACCTCCAAATCCTTCGGAAACATATCTTCAATAGCCAAATTGATGCCTTTTAATTTTCCTAGCGGACTCCCGAAACCTTCCAAATGATAATCGATTCCGTGCCCAATCAATTCCTTGTCTCTGCTCGCCAAAGCTGTTGGCCCTGTTGTTTGGATATACACCGGTTTGTTGTTGTCATCCACAATCACATTGGAAAACACCCCCGATATTTGCAGGCCTGTGCTCAATTCCACCGTGCCAATATTTTGAGATTTTATCAGTTTTTGAATGCCACTCAAACCTCCGGTTCTCAGCGCCATTTTATTGGCGAATTCTTCCAGAACAAAACTTAAATGCGCAAAATCTGGCGTCACAAAAAGTTGCGGTTGCGGTTTAGTGATG
>JAWOHJ010000362.1:0-23757 GCA_046485225.1 Lutibacter sp.
CATTTCCTTTACCGTTTACTTTTAGCTGAACGCCTTCCGTTACACCTGCTGGAATTTTTATCGATACTGTTTCTTCTTTAAATTCTAATCCGTCACCGTCGGCATTTTTAGGTCTTTTATCTAAAATTTCACCAGCGCCGTGACAAGTTGGACAAGTAGATGCAGATTGCATACGTCCCAAAATGGTGTTCGTAACGCGCATCACCTGACCGGCACCGTTACATGTGGTACAAGTTTTATAAGTAGCGCCTTCGGCCATTACTTTTCTGCGAACTTTTACCTTTTTTTCAACGCCGTTTGCTATTTCCTCAAGCGTTAATTTAACCCTGATTCGCAAGTTACTTCCTTTCACACGTGCTCTTCCACGACTTTGGCCGCCAAAACTGCCGCCACCAAAACCACCACCAAAAATATCTCCAAACTGACTGAAAATATCATCCATGTTCATTCCGCCTCCGCCATAGCCACCACCGCCGCCACCATTTTCGAAGGCTGCATGCCCATACTGGTCGTAACGCGCTTTTTTATTTTCGTTGCTTAGTATTTCGTATGCTTCCGCAGCTTTTTTAAATTTTTCTTCGGCAGCTTTATTTCCAGGATTTTTATCAGGATGAAATTCTACAGCTTTTTGTCGGTAAGCTTTTTTAATTTCTGCAGGAGTGGCATTTTTTGAAATGCCCAGTATTTCGTAATAATCTTGCTTCATTTCTTTATTTATTGTCCTATTACCACTCTTGGATATCTGATTACTTTTTCACCTAATTTATATCCTTGCTCAAGAACATCTATAATTTTTCCTTTCAAATCATCACTTGGTGCAGGAATTTGTGTAATGGCTTCATGCAATTCAACATCAAAAACATCACCTGCATTCACATCAATAACACTTAAGCCTTTTTGAGCTAACGAGTTACGTAATTTATTATTAATTAACTCTATGCCTTTTAAAAGCTCGTTATTTTCTTCGCTTGCTTTTTTAATTTCATTTAAGGCCCTGTCAAAATCATCCAAAACAGGCAATAAAACTGTCATTAATTCTTCATTGGCAGTTTTAAATAACTCAATTCGTTCGCGTGAAGTGCGTTTTTTATAATTTTCAAACTCGGCAAATAATCGTAAAAATTTATCTTTTTCCTGATGAAGGTCTTTTTTAAGTTGCTCCTCGTCAGTTATTTCTTGGGATTCCTGCTGATTAACTTCTTGTTCATCTATTTCTTTCGGCTCCTTATTGTCTTTCTTTTTACTCATAATTAGTACATAAAATTGTTATCCTACATTAGTCTGCAAAAGTATTGCCATTTTCTGAGATATGCCAATATGACACGCTTAAAATTAATAATTAAAAAGACGGAAGAATATGCGGAGAGGACTCTTTGGAATGCTTCGCCATTATGATTGAAACTTCATTACCTAAGATCCTGAACCAAGTTCAGGATGGTAATTTCAGTATTTTACAACGAAAAACAATTACCGATTGTTTAATCGACCCTAATTATTTTAGCGCCGATGGCTTGCAAACGTTCATCAATATTTTGATAACCTCGATCAATTTGTTCAATATTTTGGATGGTGCTGGTGCCTTCTGCAGAAAGCGCAGCAATCAATAACGAAATTCCCGCCCTAATATCAGGTGAAGCCATTGTTGTGGCTTTTAAGCTAGATTCATGATTCATTCCAATAACAGTGGCGCGATGCGGATCGCAAAGAATTACTTTGGCGCCCATATCAATTAATTTATCGACAAAGAATAACCTGCTTTCAAACATTTTTTGATGAATCAACACACTTCCTTTTGCCTGAGTGGCAACTACTAAAATAATGCTCAATAAATCGGGAGTGAATCCTGGCCAAGGCGCATCTGAAATGGTTAAAATTGAACCGTCAATATAATTTTGAATTTCGTAACTTTCTTGTTCCGGGATGAAAATATCATCACCTCTTTTTTCTAAATTGATTCCCAGTTTTTGAAAAACACGAGGTATCACACCCAAATCGTTCCAACTCACATCTTTAATGGTGATGGAAGATCTTGTCATGGCGGCCATTCCAATCCAGCTGCCAATTTCAATCATATCGGGTAAAATTCTATGAGTGCAACCTCCTAATTTTTTCACACCTGTTATATGTAATAAATTAGAACCAATACCCTCAATTTTTGCGCCCATCCTGTTCAACATTTTACACAATTGTTGAATATAAGGTTCGCAAGCAGCATTGTAGATTGTGGTTATTCCTTTTGCCATAACGGCTGCCATTACAATATTTGCAGTTCCGGTTACTGAAGCTTCATCCAACAACATATCTGTTCCTGTAAGATGTTCTGCTTCCACACCGTAAAATCGTTCATCTTTATTGTATCTGAAAGTGGCTCCTAATTGAATAAATCCTTCAAAATGGGTATCCAACCTGCGTCTGCCTATTTTATCGCCTCCCGGACGCGGAATATATCCTTTTCCAAATCGAGCCAATAATGGGCCAACAATCATAATTGAACCGCGTAAAGAACTTCCTTCGACTTTGAATTTTTCTGATTCTAAGTAATCTAAATCCAATTCATCTGCCTGAAAAGAGAAAGTATCCGGACTCATTTTATCTACTTTAACGCCTAATTCGCTTAAAATATAGATCAATTTGTTAACATCTCTAATGTCGGGAATGTTGCTGATAATCACTTTTTCAGGAGTCAGCAAAACTGCGCATATTACTTGAAGCGCTTCATTTTTAGCACCTTGAGGCGTGATGCTTCCGCTTAATTTATGCCCTCCTTCTATAACAAATGTTCCCATTATATTGGTTGATGAATTGGTTTATTGTTTCTTTTTCAATATTTTAACTTTTCCTGCCGGCTTTCTTTTCTTCATCAATTCTTTTACTTCCGACAACGTTTCATTTTTGCCTTCCAAATCAATTTTTCCTTTTGATAAATCGAGTAAATGATTGTAAATAATATGATCGTCCACAGTGTCTTTGTTCCAATTTAAGTAGCATTTTTTCATGTGGTTGGCAATGGCAAAATACAAAGCTTCACGCGCTTCACCTTCTTCCCACGTTAAGGCGACTTCAATCATTGTTTGAATGTTATTGCCGTAATATCGGTATTTTGAATCGTATTTTGGATAGGCCAAACTTTCTGGCTTTGCCGCCAATTCTTCTCTTTCCGGCTTTGGATAAGGAGATTCAGCTTCCAATTTAAAATCAGACATGATAAACAGCTGATCCCATAATTTGTGCTTAAAATCGGGTACATCGCGCAAATGTGGTTGCAAATTCCCCATTACATCAACAATGGCTTTTGCCATTTTGTTGCGTTCTTCATCATTTTCTATGGCCACACAATTGTCTATTAATTTTTGGACGTGCCTGCCGTATTCCGGGATAATTAAATGTGGTCTTTCTGAATTGTATTCTAAATCAAATTCCATGGATCTGTTCTTTCTATAATATTATTTTGCAAATTACAATATAAATATTGGTTTTACAATGTGTATCTATCCAATAATTACAAGCTTTGCAAATTGTAACAATAATTTTTTAACGCCATCTGAAGTAAATCTTATTTCAGCCTTTTGGTTCGCGCCGAAACCGTCTAAGCTAATCACTTCGCCTTTTCCAAACTTTGCATGTTCAACTATGGTCCCAACAATAATATTGTCGTCAAATAAATTTGCGGATGAAGCCATTGAAGCATCCACTTTTTTGAAGTTTTTTGGACTTGACAATTCAATAGGTGGCTGCATTGCTTTTTTTATCGGCGCTCGCTGAATTGGTTTTTTAAAACGGATTCTGTCTTGGGGAATATCATCAAAAATATCTCCATCAATATATGGGTTTTGTTTTGGCGGCGACATTTTTGGCGTTAAATGTTCTAAAAAAACTTCATCAATTTCTTCTAAAAACCGACTTGGTTCGCAATCTACCAATTTTCCCCAACGGTATCTTGTTTGTGCATACGTTAAATACGCTTGTTTCTCTGCGCGTGTTAAAGCAACATAAAATAAACGGCGTTCTTCTTCCAATTCGCTTCTGGTATTCATGCTCATTGCCGAAGGAAATAAATTTTCTTCCAATCCAACAATATATACAAACGGAAATTCCAGCCCTTTTGCCAAATGGATTGTCATAAGGGAAACTCTTGGTTTATCATCTTTGTTTTTTGTGTCTAAATCGGTTGCCAAAGCAACATCTTCCAAGAAAAAAGCCAAAGAATCATCCGCTTCATTTTCCTTTTGTTCTTCAATAAAATCTTTTAATCCGTTTAATAATTCCTGAATATTTTCAACCCTGCTCACGCCTTCCGGTGTTCCTTCACTTTCTAAATCCTGAATTAAACGTGTTTTTTGCACTACGAATTCGGCAATCTCAAAAGCATTTTTTGTTTCCGATTCAATTTGAAAATGCTGCATCATGGTCACAAAATTCAACAACTTTGTTTTGATGCCCGAATTAAGGTTTAAATCGAAGGTATTGAGATTCAGCAACAACTCAAAAATTGATATTTTATAATGATTTGCAGCAACCGAAAGTTTATCAATAGTGGTATCTCCAATGCCTCGTGCCGGATAATTGATAATTCTTTTCAGCGCTTCTTCATCAGTCGGATTCACAAGCAAACGCAAATATGCCAACGCATCTTTAATTTCTTTGCGTTGATAAAACGACAATCCGCCGTAAATTCTATAGGCGATGTCTTTTTTACGAAGCGCATCTTCCAAAGCCCTTGATTGTGCATTTGTGCGATACAAAATGGCGAAATCGGAATTTTTCATCTGCAAATTCATTGCATTGTCGAAAATTGAATTTGCGATAAATCGGCCTTCATCTGCTTCTGTAAAGGTACGCATGACTTTTATTTTTGCGCCATCACCATTATCGGTCCAAATTTGTTTATCGAGTTTGGTCTTATTTTTTTCAATAACGCTATTGGCAGCTTCAACGATATTTTTGGTGGAACGGTAATTTTGCTCCAATTTAAAAATAGCCACATTGTCGTAATCTCGTTGAAAATTCATGATATTTTTAATATTTGCGCCACGAAAAGCGTAAATACTTTGCGAATCGTCGCCCACCACACAAATATTCTGAAACCTGTCGGCCAAAGCCTTCACAATTAAATATTGCGAATGGTTTGTATCCTGATACTCATCAACCAAAATATACCTAAACCTGTCTTGGTATTTTGCCAAAACCACCGGAAAACGAGTCAATAATTCATTGGTTCTCAACAATAAATCATCAAAATCCATGGCACCTGCCTTAAAACAACGCTCCACGTATTCATTGTATATTTTTCCCATTTCTGGCCGTTGGGTCATTTTATCGGCTTCCATTAAATCGGGATCATTGTAATATGCTTTTACAGTAATTAAACTGTTTTTGAAGGAAGAAATCCTGCCCAATACCTGTTTTGGTTTGTAGCGATCTTTATCCAATTCCATTTCTTTGATAATGGACGAAAGCAATCTTACAGAATCCTGCGTATCATAGATGGTAAAATTAGAAGGGAAACCAATTCTTTCTGCTTCAGAACGCAAAATACGTGCAAAAACAGAGTGAAAAGTTCCCATCCACAAATTTTTTGCTTCAGAAACACCCACAACCGTTGCAATACGATTTTTCATTTCTCGTGCCGCTTTGTTGGTAAAAGTCAATGCCAAAATATTGAAAGGATCAACATTTTTACTCATCAAATGCGCGATTCTATAAGTTAGAACACGCGTTTTACCAGAGCCGGCACCGGCAATAATTATCATTGCGCCTTCTTTATGCAATACGGCGGCTTTTTGCGATTCGTTAAGATTTTCTAAGTATTTGGTCACAGGAATTCTTTAAAATCCAAAAGTACTACTCCAAATTTAGTTTGGCAATAAAATTATCACAATGTTTGTTTTTAAATTTAAAGTCGGAAGACGGAAGTCGGAAGACCGAAGTAAAAAGATCAAAGGTGAAAGCTGAAAGTTTCTTCTCTTTTGGCTAATGAATATTACTCGGTCATAAGTGAATTAAATGTTTCGTCAATAAGTATTTTTTCTTGAAAATTGATTCCCAAAAACGACCAGCAACCCTAACACCATTAAAAAACTAAAAATCAACAAAATCAAACTATAATTTTTAATGGCATTTAGCTGAAACAGGAATAAAAATCCCTGCAAAAACAATAATGATTCCGTAATAAAAATACCTGATAAAAATAAAATGATTCCCACTTTTGAAGTTGGTTTGTGAAGGTTTAGTTTTTCCATTTGGTCCAAAATCAAAAATAACAAAACGCTCAAAAATCCTAAAGTAAACAAATGCAAATAGCCAATAATAAAAAATGGTTTTAGTGCCAGAGATTTTTCAACAAAATAAGGAAATGCCGATAAAATTTGACTGATAATTTTCAATCCATAAGCAATCATGGCAAATTTGAGCAGTAATTTTGAGGTAAAACTCCAGTTGATTTGTGAAAATGCCTGTCTCATTATTTTTATCAGAAAAACTAATGAAATAAATTGCAGCATTGAAGCCACAAAACCAACCGCATTAAATAATAAATCATCAGTGCTCCAAAGAACCGATAAAGCATAAGCCAGAATACAAGCCAGGTTTAAATACCGAAAAAAGTGCTGTTTTAGTTTTTCTGAAATTACTAGTTGCTGATTTTCAAAAATTTTAAACAACAATCCGAACAATGCAAAAACAAAAAAACCATTGTATAAAAAGTGCAGATAAAAATAAACGGTGTTGTAATATAAATCGGTTTTTCCCTGAGTTACAATCACAAATGCCAAAAACCATGTAGCCAAACTCGACAGTAAATAATAATAAATTCCGTATCTGATTAACTTCGCCGAAGTATTATTTCCCTGTAAGTCCTTTAAAATTTGAAAGGACAACACATAAGAAGTCAGTCCGAAAACAGCGAGCAATACGATAGAAAATACTTTATAACCGCCTAAAGGAAAGCTTATTAGCATTAAAGGTATTACCACCAACAAAATTCCTAAGGTTGCTTTATATACTTTATGCTGTTTATTGGCATCTGAAACAAAATAATACATCATTGCGCCAATAGCCACAAGATAGCCCCAGCCTAAAAATGCCACGTGAGAATGGCTTTGCAGTAAATTTTGATAAGGAATGAATTTTGAGGGAAATGCGAAATTCCATCGCATCAACAATCCGTATAAAGCGGACAAAATAAACAACGCAACTGCGTATAAATATAAAAATTTGCTTTTTTTGCTTACCAACATTTAAAAAATTTATGCTACAAATAAACAAGAATTTTGTCAAACTTCTTATATATCAGCACAAAAAAAAGCGACTTCCGAAGAAGTCACTTTTAAACAAATCATTAACCAATAATTTATTTACTGAAAGTATAAGTAAGGCCTAACATCACCATACTTGTAGTCATTTCATATCCAACTTTTGTCCCAGGCACTGATCCATAAGGGTTTGATGCAGACGCCATCATTGGGTTTAACATAGGTCCTTCTGTTTTTCCACCACTTGTTCCGTAATGATACACACCATTTAATTTAAAGTTGTCGCTAATAGGGTAACTGGTTCCAAATTGGAATGCATTTTTAATCACTGCTGTTGCAGGAATTGAGAAAAATGCCAATTCACTGTCGATTGGATTGCTACTATAAGTATAACCTACTCTTAAAGGTAATTTTTCAATCCCTTTATATTGTAATCCTACTGATAAAATTTGAATATTTTTCCATCCGAATCCTTGAACTGATCCAGTTTGAGTCCAGCCTTTTGCTTCAAATCCATTAGTGTTTTTATAGTCTACTTCTCTTAAATCAATTGCAAAATCAAATAAATCAGTTGAATAACCAATACCAAATGATAAAATAGCTGGATAATCCATTGTGAATGCAACATCTGAAGCTCCAGAATTATTACTTTCAAATGTATTTTTAAATTCAATGTCACTAAACTTTTGAGCAGTTTTATATGATGCTCCAAGTTTTACACCGCCATTTGAATGGTAAAATAATCCAAACTGAGCTCCAAAACCAATTGCAGAACCTTTATCACTAGAAGGATATTCTGGATAACCAGAAGGTGCTCCTGGAGTAGCTAATGGATTAGGCATTAATTCTAGTGCCGCATAGTTAACAGTTGGTTGAACTCCAATTGAAAAATTATCTGTTACTTCATATGCCCAAGCCAAACCAACTTGCAATAACATATAATCAGATTCTATATGACCAAATCCATTCATGTTTTGTGGGTAATTTATTGGATTTGATTCATTAGGATTCCAACTTGCGTTTGGATTTCCGTTTGCATCCATTGGTAAATTGGTTTCTTGTGGAAATGTTACTCCGAAACCACTAATACCAAAAGCAGAAACTCCAAAAGTGTGTTTACTTCCTTCTTTTCCCCAAACCATGGCCAAAGCAGGCATTGGAGAAACCCCTCTATCATCTTTTGTAGTTCCTGAAACTGCTGGAGAAGCAGGTGAACCCGGACCAAAAGCATTGGCAGGCCACATCATACCAGCAGGGATACTTGAACTTAACTCTGGCGATGAAAAGAAAGCGCCAATATCAAAGTTTATGATTTTGCTGTCGAATACAGAAATCGCTGCCGGATTCCATTGTAATGCACCACTAATATCTAAAGGTTGTGCTGTTGCGGCACCGCCCATAGACATATTTACAGAACCCACACCTTGCATAATGTGTCCGGCTTGCGCAAAAAGTGAAGTTGATAAAAGCAATACTGCTAATTTTAAAATGTTTTTCATAAATGTTGTTTTTATTTTACTGATTGATTAAAGTTGTGTAACAAATGTTGCTAATGTAATTAAATATACTTCCATTAAGTAAATATTCAGCAAAATTATATGGTTCACAACCTATTTATAGTGACAATTATCATTTAAAGTTATGAAATTAGAAATACATCCAATAAATTTGACACATATTTATAAAAATTATGGACTACTATAAAATTTTGGAATTGTTAAGCTATACAATTCCTTCTGCTGTAACTGGTGCAGTCGCTTATTATTTTTTTCTTGCGCACACCAAAAATGAAGAAAGAAAACTCAGATTATCACTTTTAAGGGAAAATCAAAAACAATCATTGCCCGTCAGGCTGCAAGCTTATGAAAGAATGGCTTTATTTTTAGAACGCATAAATCCTTCAAAATTAGTTTTGAGAATTACTTCTGTCAACAACGACATCAATGCGTATTCCCAAAGTTTAATCAACACTATTGAACTGGAGTTCGAACATAATCTTGCGCAACAAATCTATATTTCCGAACAATGCTGGAGCGTAATTACCGCCTCAAAAAATGCAACAATCCTCATCATAAAAAAAACTGCAGAAGAGGAAACTGTTAACAATGCCCAAGAATTGCGTGAAGCCATTATAAAAAGAATCTTGAATAGTTCGGCACCATCAACAACTGCTTTGGCTTTTATTAAAGATGAAGTGCGGAATTTTATCTAAAACATTTCTCTTTTTACATTCATAAACAATCTTTAATGAAACCAAAAACAACTTATTACAAATCCGTTTTAATACCTTTATTTATTATTTCTCTTTTAAATTTAAATACTTTATTTGGACAAAACAATGCACCAAGAGGTGATGTTTTTGTCGACAAAAATGGTGTGATGAGATGGGAATTATCCAATCAAGAAGTTCATGGCTTTGGGGTTAACTATACCGTTCCTTTCGCTCACGCTTACCGATCTGCAAAACGAATGGGCATCGACCCAAAAAAAGCCATTGAAAATGATGTATATCATTTTTCCCGATTGGGATTCGATTTGTATCGTATTCATGTTTGGGATACCGAAATAAGCGATGCATTGGGAAACCTTATTAAAAATGAACAATTGGATACTTTCGATTATTTGATGAAAAAATTAGCAGAAAAAGGCATCCGATCAATTATAACGCCCATCGCTTTTTGGGGAAACGGCTGGCCTGAACCCGATGAATATACACCTGGTTTTTCCCATAAATACGGCAAAGACAATAGCCTTACAAATCCTGCAGCCATTAAAGCGCAGCAAAATTATCTGTTTCAATTTTTGAACCACGTGAATCCTTACACCGGTTTGGCCTACAAAAATGACCCTAACATTATTGCTTTTGAAATAAGCAATGAGCCACATCACAAAGGAAGTGAAAAAGAAGTGACCAATTTTATAAAGGGTATGGTAAAATCCATGAGAAAAAGCGGCTCTAAAAAACCAATTTTATACAATATCAGCCATTCGGTACATTTGGCGGAAGCCTATTTTAAAGCGGGAATTCAAGGCGGAACCTTTCAATGGTACGCGACAGGTTTGGGTTATCAGCGCGAAATTCCAGGAAATTTATTGCCAAATACCGACGATTATAATATTCCTTTTGATGAAACCATAAAAAAATATCATGGTGCAAAATACGTGTATGAATTTGATGCCGCCGATGTGGGAAGATCATATATTTATCCGGCAATGGCAAGAAGTTTTAGGGAAGCCGGTATTCAATTGGCTACCCATTTTGCTTATGATCCAACCTATTTGGCGTCCACAAACACGGAATACAACACACATTATATGAATTTGGCTTACACGCCCCAAAAGGCGTTGAGTTTGATGATTGCTTCAGAAGTTTTTCATCAAATTCCTATGTATAAAGATTATGGGAAATATCCCGAAAATCTGGCTTTTGACGATTTTAAAGTGAATTATGAAAACGATTTGGCAGAATACAATGCCGCAACCAAATTTATTTACACAAATAACACCAATGCTACGCCTGTAAATGAAGCGACTTTAAATAAGATTGCCGGATTTGCAAATTCTAATTTGATAAAATATGATGGATTGGGCGCTTATTTTTTAGATAAAATTGAAGACGGAATTTGGAGATTGGAAGTGATGCCCGATGCTGTTTGGGTGGACAATCCTTTTGGAAAAAACAGTCCCGAAAAAACTGTTGGCGTTATCAACTGGAAAAGCCATTTGATGGAAATTAAGCTTCAAAACTTGGGTTCACAATTTAATTTGGAAGCTGTTAATGAAGGAAATACATGGTCTAAAACTGTTGAAAACGGCAATTTTTCGATTATCCCCGGAACTTATATCCTTAGTAAAAAAGACGTTTCCAAAAATTGGATTTCCAATGATACTTTTGGTAATATCAAGCTAAACGATTTTTACGCACCCAAAACAACGGTAAACAAACCTTGGTTTAAACATACACCGCAAATTGAAGTCTCTGAAAATAATGCATTGACCATAAAAGTAAATTATATTGCTCCAAATGAACCTGAGAAAATTCAATTGGTGGTTTATGCCGGTTCTAAAAGCGAAATTTTTGATATGGTAAATATTTTGGGTTATGATTACTCGGCAATTATACCTGCTGAAATGATAAAGACAGGATTTTTATCTTACCATATCATTGTGCAGCATAAGGAAGATCACCATACCACTTATCCGGCCGCAAAAGATGGCCGTCCGTTTGATTGGAATTTTTACGACAGAAGTACTTACCAAGTCCGTGTAGTCCCAAATTTAAATCCGATTCACCTTTTCAATGCTTCAAAAGATACCGATTTGCTCGTGAGAGAATGGCGAAAATCATTTCAGTTGGTGCCTACAAAAAATGAAGGTGAGGCAGAATATCAAATGAATCTTGAAAAATTATTTGTAGTTGATGTTGAAAATCTGAATGCAAAACCGATTTACGATTATAGCTTTAAACACTTTATTTTGGATAAAATTGAAGGCAGAAAAAACGATTTGTCTTTGATGAAAAATCTTATTTTTAAAGGAAGGTCAATAAATAATAAACCTTGTAAATTGCAAATTGCATTTGTGATGAATGACGGTTCGTCATATGGAAATATTATAGAAATTGGAACAGAAAGTGCAGATTATTCAATGCAATTATCTGAATTAAAACCTGTTAAAACCGTAACACTGCCAAGGCCATACCCAAGCTTTTTGCCTTATTATTTGGAGCACAATCTATCCTCAGAATTTGATATAAATAAGGTTGAAAGCATTCAATTTTCCATTGGCCCAAGTATTCCAGAAAATGAACTGATAGAAAACCATGGGATTGCGATTGTAAGTCTTCGCTTAGAATAAATGAAAATTCTCAATTCCCAATTGCCTAAAATTAAAAAAACCCAGTTTATTTCTAAACTGGGTTTTTTAATTATAAGCATTAATCTCTTTTTGCTTTCTTATCTCTTTTTGCTTCTTTTTTTTCTTTAGCCGTTTTCAACGGTTCTTTTTTGACGTTTTTTTTCGCGTCCTGACTTTTTGCCATAATGATATGTATTAAATGTTTATTTTAATTATTTAATCAAGTAAATGTAAAAAATATTTTTGATTTGTAGTGATAAAAATTTTAAGAAAATGAATATGTTTTCATTCCTGTTTTCTATCTGTTAATTTTAAAAATTCTTAAATTTTATTGCAACAAATGAGGCCTAAATAATTGTCATAAAAAAAACCGCAAAAGCGGTTTTTTCATAATTTATAAATCAATATCCTTATTTAGCGATATTCACAGATCTTGTTTCACGAATTACAGTAACACGAACCTGACCCGGATAAGTCATATCATTTTGAATTTTTTGAGAAATATTAAAAGAAAGTTCTGCAGCTTTTGCATCCGTTACTTTTTCACTTTCAACAATCACACGCAATTCTCTACCTGCCTGGATGGCATATGCTTTTTGAACACCCGTAAATCCGAAGGCAATGTCTTCCAAATCTTTTAAACGTTGAATGTAGGAATCCAAAATTTGACGACGGGCGCCTGGTCTTGCTCCTGAAATGGCATCACAAACCTGCACAATTGGCGCAATCAATGTTTTCATTTCTATTTCATCGTGGTGGGCTCCTATCGCATTGCAAATTTCCGCACTTTCATTATATTTTTCAGCCCATTGCATTCCCAATAAGGCGTGAGGCAATTCACTTTCAGATTCCGGTACTTTTCCGATATCGTGCAGCAAACCGGCTCTTTTCGCCAATTTGGCGTTTAAGCCCAATTCTGCAGCCATCAATCCACACAAGTTGGCAACTTCACGCGAGTGTTGCAGTAAGTTTTGGCCATAAGATGAACGATATTTCATTCGCCCGATGGTTTTTATCAATTCAGGATGCAAACCGTGAATCCCTAAATCAATTACGGTACGTTTCCCAATTTCGATAATTTCCTGTTGAATTTGTTTTTCTGTCTTTTTTACAACTTCTTCAATACGTGCCGGATGAATTCTGCCGTCGGTAACTAAATTATGTAAAGCCAATCGCGCTATTTCTCTTCTAACCGGATCAAAACATGATAAAATAATAGCTTCCGGTGTGTCATCAACAATAATTTCAACACCAGTAGCAGCTTCCAAAGCACGAATATTTCGACCTTCACGACCAATAATTCTACCTTTAACATCATCAGATTCTATATTAAATACAGAAACGCAGTTTTCAACCGTTTGTTCAACACCAACACGCTGAATGGTATTTAAAATCACTTTACGAGCTTCTTGCTGTGCTGTTAATTTTGCTTCTTCAATGGTTTCCTGAATGCTGGCCATAGCATCAGATTTTGCTTGTTCTTTTAGGGAAGCAATCAATTCTTTTTTGGCATCTACAGCCGATAATCCTGAAATAACCTCCAGCTGATCTACCTGTTTGCGGTGAAGCTTGTCAACTTCTTCAGTTTTCCGATCGTAATATTCCACTTTTTTATCATATTCAGTGATTTTTGTGGTAATATCAAGATTCAATTTTTTATTTTTATCGAGTTCCTGAGATACTTGAGATTCTTTATCCCGAGCACGTTTTTCAGCTTCAGCTATTTTACGGTCTCTGGCAATAATCACTTTTTCATGTTCAGATTTTAGCTCAATAAACTTTTCTTTAGCCTGTAAAATCTTATCTTTTCTGGTCGCTTCAGCTTCAATTTGAGCCTCTTTAATAATGGTGGCGGCTTCCTTTCTGGTATTTCTTAAAATTTTAGTGGCTTTCGTTTTTTCCAGCACTTTAGCGATCACGTAACCTATCGCTAGCCCTATTGCTATACCAACAATAATTGGCATTATATATTCTATCATATTTCAGTTTTAGGTATAAAAAAACCTACATTAGAGAGGTTCTGTAAACTCCTTTAAACAAGTTTAGGACTAACTAACTGGTCAAGGATCCGTTAAAACGGCATGCTTTTGCAATTGAGACTTATCCTTTATAAAGGTATAATGTTGAGTTTAACAAACAATAACTAATGTAGGCAGTATTATTATTATTTTATTTATTTTAAAGAACTTATTTTTCTAAATGCGTATCAATTAACGCACCCAATTTTTTAATTTTTTCTGTCACTTCTGTCATATCCTGATCTTTATTAATGGCGTTAATTTCGATAAGTGAAGCAAATTGCAAGGCGCACATAGCCAAAACATCTTGTTTGTCACTTACCGCATAATTCTTTTCAAACTTGGTAACTAAATCATTGATATGTTTTGCCGCTTTTCGCATACCCTCCTCTTCATTCGCGTTTTTCACGTTAATCGGATATACCCTGCCGGCGATTGTTACTTTTATTTTTAAAGGTTCTGCCATTTTAAAGATCTTATTCACTTAATTGAACAATACAAGTGTCAATTTCACGAATTAATGCATTTATTTTGAGTTTCGTTTCCCTTCTGTCTTCTTTACTGCCTTCTATAGTTTTGGCAATTTTTAATGTTTGGTACTTTTTTTCAATCTCATTAAAAATTTGCTTTCCTTCTGCCAATTCAGTCTCTAATAACGCTATTTTATTGAATAAAAACTCATTTTCTTCCTTCAAAAAATGATAATTTTCTAAAAGTTTTTTGAGTTTATCTTCGACTAAATTAACTACTTGTATTATAGAACTCATATTTGCTTTAGGAATATAAACTATAAATACAAAGTTAGTGTTAGTAATGCAATATTACAACTGTTTTTTTTGTATTTTATAAAAAACTTTAAACCTTTTACGCTAAATGATTAATAATTTAAACTTTAAAAAAAATATAATTTAGTATTTTAGCAAAAATTAAATAACAATTTTTGTGAAAAAACTTTTAGTACTTTTTATTATCTGCTCCAATATACTTGCATTTGGACAAGCGACTGTTACCATGCAAAATACCTACCCAACTAATTATTTCGGAAGTCCGTTAGACATTCCTTTAATATTATCTGGAACTTTCGGTGAATTGCGCCCAAATCATTTTCACGCAGGATTGGATATTAAAACGCAACAAAGAGAAGGATTAAATGTTTTAGCCGCTGCTGATGGTTATATTTCCAGAATAAGAGTTGCACATTGGGGTTATGGAAAGGCACTTTACATTACGCATTCAAACGGCTACACAACGGTTTACGGCCATTTACAAAAATTTAGCGACCGTATAGAAGCATATATTAAAAATCAACAATATAAAAATGAGAGTTTTGAAGTTCAGGCATTTCCTTCCGCTTCGGAATTGCCAATCAAAAAAGGCGAAATAATTGCGTTAAGCGGAAGAACAGGCGGTTTTATGGGTCCTCATCTGCATTTTGAAATTAGAGATTCCTCAACAGAAAAAACAATAAATCCATTTCTTTTTGGCTATCAGTTAAGTGATTCTAAACGACCCACAATCAATACTTTAGTTGGATATTCTCTGGATCCAGATTCTCAAATAAACCAGGTGAATATTCCGTTACAGCTTTCATTCAAAAGATTGGCCAATGGCGATTTGCTAGCAAACAAAATTAATGCTTTTGGGAAAATTGGTTTTGGTGTAAATGCTTATGACCAACTGGATAACGCCATCAATCAAAATGGATTGTACAGTTTGGAACTTTCGGTAAACGGAGAAAAATTTCACGAATTTAAGGCGAGTGTATTCGCTTTTTCCGAAGATAAATACATCAACTTATTGATTGATTATGAGCGACTTGATAAAACAGGTCAACGAATTCAGAAGTGTTTTATAGAACCTTCAAATAAATTAAATATGTATGCATCTTCCGTTAACAATGGATATTTGACCATTGAAGACCAGAAATCTTATCAAGTAGATATTATCGCAAAAGATTTTAGCGGTAATATCCAAAAAATTACCATTCCTGTTACCGGAAAAAAAGATGCTATATTGGTTTCGAAAACAGAAACTGTTACACCTTATAAAGTGATTGCCACAAAATTTAATGAGTTTAATAAAAACGGCGTCACTGTCGCATTTCCAAAAAATACTTTTTATGATGATTTATGGCTGGATTTTGAGGTGGAAGATGCTGTTGCAAAAGTACATTCCCCAAATGTGCCAATTCATTATAACTATACCATCACTTTTGATGTTTCTAAATATTCTGAAGATGAAAAGAAACAATTATATATCGCTTCCATCAATAAAAAGGGAAATAAAAGTTATGAATCAACCGTAAAAAAAGATTCTGTTTTTTATGCATCAACAAAAAAATTAGGAAAATTTACGTTGCTAACAGACAAAGATGCACCTAATATTCAGTTGCATAATTTCAAAAATGACCAATGGATCACCAATCACGAAACATTAAAGGTTAAAATATTCGATTATAAATCGGGCATTAGCACTTACAGAGCTGAAATAAATGGAGCATGGATTTTAATGGAATATGATGTCACAACAGGCCTGTTAACTTATGATTTTAAAGATAAAATTTTTACGGATACAAAGCACGAGCTAAAAGTAACAGTAACCGACAATGTTGGAAACACCAATACTTTAAACGCAACTTTTTTCAGAAAAATATAAAAGTAAATGCTAAAATCAGCAACGCTAACCTTGTGTTTTTTAGTGGCTACAACATTTTTAACTGCCCAAACAGCAACTGTTAAAGGTGTTTTAAAAACCAACAGTAAATCACCAGTTGAAGGCGTTGCAATAACCTATTTAAATACAGGAACCACTTCTGATGAAAAAGGTGAGTATGTATTGAAAATACCTGCTAATGCTGAAATCAAGATAACATTCAGCCATATTTCCTATACTACTTTTGACAAAATTGTGATGCTGCAAAAAAATAAAACATTGCAGTTTTCACCCATTTTAGAACCTAAAACAGAATTCATTGAAGAAGTTATTTTAAAAGACAATAAAAAAGATGCGCAAGGTTTTTTAACTGTAAATCCAAGTGATATTGCTAAAATTCCCGGAGCAAATCAAGGCGTTGAAAACATTTTAATGACCTTGCCCGGCGTAAATAATAACAATGAATTAAGCACCCAATACAATGTGCGCGGCGGAAATTTTGATGAAAATTTGGTGTATGTGAACGGCATCGAGGTTTATCGTCCATTTTTAGTGCGGTCCGGACAACAGGAAGGTTTGAGTTTTGTGAATAGCGCGATGGTGCAAAACGTCAATTTCTCTGCAGGCGGTTTTCAGGCAAAATATGGCGACAAACTTTCTTCTGTTTTAGACATCACTTACAGAACACCAACCGAATTTGCAACCACCGTAAATGCAAGTTTATTGGGTGGAAGCGCAACTGTGGAAGGTGTTATGTTTCAGAATAAATTAAGTGCTTTGGTGGGTGTAAGATACCGGGATAACAGCTTATTTATCAACAGCAAAGATGTTGTCACAACCTCAAATCCGAATTTTACCGATGCACAAACATTTTTGTCTTATTCGGTAAATCCGAAGTTAAAAATCGATTTTCTGGGGAATTTTTCGCTCAACAACTACAATTTTTCGCCACAATCAAGAAGAACTAAATTTGGAACAATCAGTAATCCGCTTGAATTGATTGTTTATTATGAAGGAAAGGAAAAAGATAAATTCAAAACTGTTTTTGGCGCATTAAAAGGAAGTTACGCAGTAAATAATAATTTGAATGTCAATCTGACAACTTCAAGCTATCACACGATTGAAGAAGAATATTATGATATTTTGGCCAGTTATAATTTGGGCCAGGTGAACAGCGATTTTGGTTCCGATAATTTTGGGGAAGTCGATTTTTATGAAGGAATTGGCTCGCAATTAAGTCACGCCCGAAACGATTTGGATGCATTAATTAACAATATTGAATTAAACGGCACCTTCAAAAAGAAAAGCCATCAAATAGATTTTGGAGTTAAATACCAAAATGAAGACACCAAAGACCGCCTAAACGAATGGGAAGTGATTGATTCTTTGGGCTTTAGCGTTCGTCCGCCAAATTTTGTTTCGAACAATCAACCTTACGAGCCATTTACAGGCGAATTGTTGCCTTTTCAAAGTATCCGTGCCAACAATCACGTTGCCATTAATCGGTTGGTTTGGTTTGCGCAATACAGCAAAAATGCTTTTTGGAACAACCACAAAATTTGGTACAATGTTGGTTTGCGTTCACACAATTGGAGCGTAAATGATCAAATTGCTGACAAGGTAAACCAAACAAGCTTCAGTTTACGTGGTCAATTTTCCATAAAACCCGACTGGGAAAAGGATATGCTTTTCAGAATTTCAGGAGGAATGTATAACCAACCGCCGTTTTACAAAGAACTTAGAGATTATGCAGGAATCGTGATTCCAACTGTTGAAGCACAAAAATCGGTGCAGTTAATTTTGGGCAACGATTACAGTTTTAAGCTTTGGGAACGGCCTTTCAAACTGGTTTCTGAAGTTTATTACAAACATTTAACGGATGTAAATACTTATACGGTTGATAACGTTAAAGTGCGGTACAGCGCCGATAACGATGCAATTGCTTACGCCACCGGCATCGATTTGAGATTGAACGGCGAATTTGTTCCCGGCACGGAAAGCTGGGTGAGCATCGGATTTTTAAAAACTGAAGAAAATAAAAACAATCAGGGTTACATTCCGCGTCCGACCGATCAGCGTTTTAAATTTGGAATGCTGTTTCAGGATTATGTTCCCAACATCCCAAACATAAAAATGTACTTAAATTTGGTTTTTAACACAGGCGTTCCGGGTGGTTCTCCCTCCTATTCAAATCCTTATGAATATCAAAACCGATTAAATGCTTACAAAAGAGCCGATATTGGAATTTCGTACGTTTTTACTGATGCCAAAAACCAATATCAAAGCGGCTGGAAAAGTAACTTAAAAGATTTTTCTGTTGGTTTTGAAATCTTCAATATGTTCGATGTGCAAAATGCGATCACCAATACCTGGGTTCGCGATGTGTATTCCAAACAATTTTACGGCATCCCAAATTATATGACGCAACGGGTGCTGAATATTAAAATGGATGTGAAGTTCTAAGATAATAAGGCTATATTTTGAATTTTTTTATCATTAAGAACATAACATTTCAGTCTTAAATTTATTCATTTCTGACGATGTAATTTTATCTTTAACAGGCTTTGGCAATAAACTGTTAAGCAACATGTAAAATTTGTTTACTATGCCGGGAACAATCACTTCTTTACCCTTTAACATTCCGTCAATCGCTAATATGGCGGCATCTTCAGGATTCATAATCGACATTCGTGAACCCCAGCTTCCTGTCCTGTTTTGATAAGTAAGTGAAGGTGTTGTATTCAATCCACCCGGACAAACAATTGATACGGAAATATTATCTGGCTTTAATTCCCTTCGCAAACTCTTAGAAAAGGAGAGTAAGTATGCTTTTGTCCCGCCATACACCTGTTTCTTTGGCAAGTAAAAGTAGCTTGCCATACTGCCAACATTCATAATACCTGAAGGAGCATTTTGTTTAAGATTCTTTAGAAATAGTTTAATAAGAAGCGTTGGCGTGCAAACATTAAGTTTAATTTGCGTTAAGATATAATTAATGTCTAAGTCCATAAAAAATCCCCTGCTAAGCAATCCTGCATTGTTAATAATATACTTAATGGCAATTTGTTCTTTATCAACCTGCTCAAAAAGGGAAAAGCAATTATCGGTTAAACTTAAATCCATTTCTATGGGTAATACCGAAACATTATAAGTTCTTATTAAAATATCTGCCAGCTCATTCAATCCGGTATTAGGCAATGAAACCAATACCATATTCATTTTACGTTTGGCGCATTCAATAGCCATAGCCTTACCAAATCCTTTACTTGCACCGGTAATTAAAGTATAATATTTTGTTTCCATGATTTCTAATTTTTTAAAAATGACAGCGTTTGTTCCATTCCTGATTTAAGAGAAGTAATTTCATAACCCAATTGTGAAACTGCTTTTTCTGAAGAAACATTTCTATTGGTAAATAAATAATCCAATAGTTCTGGCGTAAGCGAAGATTCCTTTAAAGCCAGCTTATCCAATAATGATTTTAAAAACAATCCTGATTTTAAAATGTTATAATTGATTTTTATTATTGGATTTTTACTTTCGATGCTTTGCAAAATTGTGGAAAATAATTTTTCATAAGAAGCATTTTCGCCGCCAATAATATATTTTTCTCCGGCCACGCCATTATTTAAAGCAAGTATATGTGCCTTTAAAACATCATCAATAAACACGTAATTGGTTTCTATGTTTAATTTTGAAGGAACAAACACAAAACGATCTTTTAAAAACATAGAAGCCAGCCTGTTAACGCCATTTGAAAAACTATTGTTACCTGGCCCATAAACCCTGGAAACATTTAAAATAATTCCGGGAAGTCCCATTTTATTGTAGTCAAGCACCAAATTTTCTGCCATAATTTTGGTCAGTTCATAATCGTTGGCGTAAGAACTCATTCGTGGCTGATTTTCTGTAATTAGCGTATTGGGTTGCGAAGGGCCAAAAACAGAAACTGAACTTGTAAAAATTACTTTTTTAACGCCATTTTCTTTTGATGCATTTAAAACGTTGGAGGTACCTTGCACATTCGTATCATAAAATTCCTTTACATCATTGCAAGTAAGTCGGGTAAAAGCTGCCGCATGAAAAACACTTTCACAATCTTCAATCGCTTTTTCTACCGTATTATAATTGTTAAGATTTCCCTCAAACAAATGAATATTGGGATGAACAGGAATATTTGGAGAATGAATATTTCTTACAAGGGCATGAACATCATAATTGTTTTCGGCCAGCTCTAATGCTAGTCTATTGCCAATATATCCGGTAGCGCCGGTTAAACAAACTTTCATGATTTCTGGGTTTTAACTTTTGTATTATTAAATACTGTTAATTCATGCGCTAAAGATAAAGTAGCGTGAATAAAAAAGGCCGGCCAAATGCTATTGGTATAATAACTAGATAGACACAAAATAATTCCAAATGGTATACAACCAATAATTTCTTTTTTGGAATTAAATGAATGAATCAGCGTATATAATGACAGATTAATAAGAATCGCAATTGCTAAATTTGTATAAAGAAGACTGCTGTGTAATAAAATTCCTCTAAAAAATAGTTCATAAATAAACAAAAAAGGAAGCCTTACACTAAAATATAACAATTGATCTTCCCTTCTGGCAAAGCTTAAATTATCCAATTTACCAATGCTTTTTTTTGAGGATTGCATTGAAACAAATCCTGCTGCAAACAAAATTATAAATAGGAATATGTTGCTGATTACATTACTTAAGCCTGAATTAATTATCAAAAAATCATAATCGTTCCTATGAAGCCAAAATCCAATTCCAAACAAAAAAATACCTGCTAAATGTTTAATGTTTAACAGATTAAAAGCCTTAGCAGATGTTAATCCATCCGCCAATGTGTTAATGTTCTGTAATTTATAGGCAAAACTGATGATAAAATATCCCATATAACCTATTGCCATTAAAACGTAAATATTTAAAATCTTTTCCATAATTATATTGTTGAAATTAATTGAACTTCATAAAGTAAACCGAATGCATCAACCTTTAGGCATTTTCCGTTTTCATAATAAAAAATATTATAACTGCCATCGGGAAAAGTTACCCGGTATTTTCCTTTTTCCACAAAAATCACCTGCACCATTTTATGATGATTGTCGCAATATACCTGCGCAATTTTTAAAGGTTCGTAAAAGTAGAGCGTGATTAAATTGTAATTAATTTCGGGAAATGTTAACGCACTCTTTTTTCCACCTTTTAATAAATAATATTTTCCGTCTTTAAAAAAAAGCTCCTTATTTGTTTTTTCATTCGAATTTATTTTTCGATAAACAGAAGAATATACCAAAATACCGTGATCATAAATAGTCTTTTCAATACCCGAAACATTAAACTCCATAAGAACTTTGGCTTTAATTTCTGACGATAAGTCGTAAATCACAAAATCTGCATTAATTTTTTCCGACATAGAAATATAGCCAATCAGTATATTATTTTTCCATACCTCAAAAGATAAATTCTGATTTTGGGCACTGCTGCTTTGCGTGAATAAAAATAACATTGCAATTAACAGGATTATCTCTTTAAAATAGACCTTTATGATATTTTTAATCCAAACTAAAAAAGCATACCTTTTACATAATTTTAGAAGTATCAAAAAAAACATTAACCACAACATCATCTTATATTTTAACCTTGTTTACTTTGATTTATATTCGTTATCAGAAGCTATTCCAGTAATCACTTGTATCCAACTTTAAGTTTGAAAACGGACAGCCTTATTTAAAAAATAATTATTTCATTAATAATTTAATAACTTTCTTGTTACCAAATCCGTAATGATTAATCATTATTTTTAGGGATTTCAAAGATCATTATACTATATAAAACAGACATGTTTTTAATCAAAAACTAACTTTATTAAACGCTTAAAAACAATTCTTACTTAAAGTTACAACTTATTTTATTGGTTATGAATACCTATTAATAGGTATTTATTTATTACATTTAATATGGATTTATTCAAAAAAATGCTTAAAAAGAAATTTACAAATATTAGAGATTTGTTGGAATCAGAAAATAGTGATTTAATTCCAAAAACAAATAAGCTGTTTTTAGAAATTACAAAGCAGATTGCTGACTTATTTTCTTTAGGTTCCTTTTACTATTATGTACTTAATTTTGAGGATTTAAGCGTGGACATTGTTCATCAGGGAACTTTTAATATATTGGGAATAGAGCCCAATCAATTCACGTTTCAAAAGGAGATTGATATTATGCATCCAGATGATCTTACTAAATTTCAAGAAAAGGAATTGGCTTCATCTAACTTCCTTTTAAATAAAATTCCTGTTGAAGACATCCCATTATACAAAGTTGTTTATATGTTACGATTAAAACATACAGATGGCCATTACAAAACTATTTTACATCAAGCAAAGGTTTTAAATGTTTCTAAAGAAGGAAAAATTCAAAAAGCGTTGGTGATTCATACGGATGTTTCTCCTTTAAATATTCCTTTTAATCATAATGTGTCGATTATGAGCAATAACAAACCTTCCTATCATGCCATCGATTTAAATTTTGCGATGATTGACTTGAAAGTGTTGTTTACTAAAAGGGAAATAGAAATTATTATTCAACTCGCTCAAGGAGAAAATTTTAAAGAAATCGCAGCACTTTTATTTGTTTCCCCTTATACAATCAAAACGCACAGAAAAAATATTTTAAAAAAGTCCGGGTGCAAAAACACTGCAGAATTGGTAGCCAAATGTATCCATGAAGGCATTATTTAATTGCTATTTTAAAAATGGCAAACGGTATAATAATCAAAATTGCCAAAAACCAAATAATCTAATCTAAAATCTGGCTTGCGTGTTCTTTGGTTTTAACTTTTGTAATCACGTCCTCAATCATACCATTTTCGTCAATCACAAAAGTAACGCGGTGGATTCCGTCAAATTCGCGGCCCATAAATTTCTTTGGTCCCCAAACGCCAAAAGCATTGATTACTTT